>CAMPJQ010000250.1 GCA_946886925.1 uncultured Terrimonas sp. | reverse complement strand
CAACCTGTATAAGGATATTATGTTCACCAACGGGGAACAACCAGGGCTGCAGGTAGGCGCCGATTGGAGAGGAACAGGTTTTAAAGATGGGCTGGTAGATGAACTGGTGGTTTATGACCGTACACTTACTTCCGCTGAAGTGAATGTACTGGTACAGAGACAGGCTGGCAATCCTGACCCCAAAAACATTGCTGATAAAGACCTGTCGGAATACTATTTTTCAAATGTTTCAAAGGAATGGCAACAAAAAGCCACTGAGCTGCAACGAACAAGATTAGAAAGAAATGCGCTCACAGAGAAAATACATGAAATAATGGTGATGGAAGAAATGAAGCAAAGGCGGCCTGCTTATATACTGGAAAGAGGTGTGTACGATAATTATGGAGCGGAGGTGCAGCCGGATGTGCCGGCAGCCATATTGCCCTTTGGAAAGGACCTGCCAAAGAACAGGCTGGGTTTGGCGAAATGGCTTATGGATCCTCAAAATCCTTTAACCGCAAGAGTGGTTGTAAACCGTTACTGGCAAACTTATTTTGGTTCAGGACTTCAAAAAAATGCAGACAATTTTGGCAACCAGGGTGGCATGCCTTCTCATCCTGCATTATTGGATTGGCTCGCTGTTCGTTTCAGGGAATCGGGCTGGGATGTGAGAGCAATGCAAAAGCTTATCGTATCATCTGCTACGTACAGGCAGTCTTCCTATGCTTCACCTGAATTATTAAAGAAAGATCCGGAAAATATATTGCTGGCCCGTGGCCCGGCATTCAGGTTAACAGCCGAAATGGTACGCGATGCAGCTTTAACAGCGAGTGGACTCCTTTCTCCCACCATTGGCGGTGCCAGCGTAAAGCCTTACCAGCCCGAAGGCGTATGGGCTGTAAACAGTGAAGTATATCACCAGGATACGGGATCCGCTTTGTACCGGAGGAGTTTGTATACTTTCTGGAGACGCACCAATCCGCCACCGTCTATGAGCACTTTTGACGCACCAATGCGGAGCAGTTGTACCGTGCAACGGCAAAAAACAAGCACCCCGCTCCAGGCATTGGTTCTATTGAACGATCCGCAGTTTGTTGAAGCGGCAAAAGTGCTTGCCGAACATGCACTGAAAAATGATAATACTGTTGACGGCAGGATACTGTATTGTTACCGGGCATTAACTGCGCGGACGCCTTCGGCCAAAGAAAAAGATATTCTCGAAAAATTATATGCAGCGGAATTTGAAAAGTTTAAAAAACAGCCTGCTAAAATGAGCGGATGGCTAACTGCAGGCGAGTATAAAATTAAATCGAAAAAAGATTTGCAGGCATTGGCTGCAACAACGGTAGTAGCGAGCACCATTATGAACTCCGATGCATTTATAACCAAAAGGTAACGGTTTGCTGTAAACGAAATGATATGAACAAAGAAATTGAAGAGCTTGTAGCCAGTCATCTCAACAGGCGGTCTTTTTTGCTAAAGGCATCACTTGGATTGGGCTCCGTGGCCTTAGGGTCGCTTCTGGCTGGGCAGGATGTTTTATCGCATAAGGCGAAAGCTATTGCGGGCGCCAGCGGTGTAACCGGTATGCCCGATATACCTGCAAGAACCAAAAGAGTGGTATATCTTTTTCAAAGTGGCGGTCCATCGCAATTTGAGACCTTCGATTACAAGCCCCTGCTTGAAAAAATGCACGGACAGGATCTGCCCGATTCCGTTAGAAAGGGACAAAGGCTTACGGGCATGAGTGCGCAACAATCTGCACTGCCGCTGGTGGGTTCTTCTTTTCAATTTGCACAGCGCGGGCAAAGTGGTGCGTGGGTAAGCGAACTTATGCCCTATACAGGTGCGGTAGCGGATGACCTGTGCTTTATTAAATCCATGTATACCGAACAGATCAACCATGATCCGGCTTTAACTTTTATGCAAACCGGTAACCAGTTGGCCGGGCGGCCCAGCATAGGATCATGGGTGCATTATGGATTGGGATCGGATAATGATAACCTTCCCGCTTTTATCGTGCTTGTTTCAAATAATGCTCCAAAGGATCAGCCATTGTATGCCCGGCTCTGGGGTAATGGTTTTCTTCCTTCCAAATACCAGGGCGTTCAGTTTCGTTCCGGAGCCGATCCTGTGCTTTATCTCAATAACCCCAAAGGATATGAGGCTGCTGACCGCAGGGAAATGCTGGACGCATTGAATGCATTGAACCAGTCGCAGTTGGAAACCTTCGGTGATCCTGAAATTGGAAACCGCGTAGCACAATACGAGATGGCCTTCCGCATGCAGGCTTCCATACCTGAGATAACAGATATGAGTGATGAGCCGGATTGGGTATTTGACCTGTATGGTTCCGACTCGCGTACCCCCGGTACCTATGCTGCCAATTGTTTACTGGCCAGAAGGCTGTTGGAAAAGAATGTAAAATTTGTGCAGTTGTATCACCAGGGCTGGGATAATCACGGCAATCTGCCTTCTGCGCTTACCCAGCAGTGTAAGGCTACCGACCAGGCATCGGCAGCTTTGGTAAAAGACTTAAAACAAAGAGGGTTATTGGATGATACATTAGTGGTATGGGGAGGAGAATTTGGCCGCACCAATTATTCGCAGGGAAAACTAACCAAAGACAATTATGGCCGCGATCATCATCCCCGCTGCTTTACCATGTGGATGGCGGGCGGCGGCGTACAGCCGGGTTTAACCTATGGTGAAACCGATGACTTTGGATATAATATTGTGAAAAACCCCGTGCATGTGCACGATTTCCAGGCCACACTGTTGTATTTAATGGGAGTAGATCATGAAAAACTTACATTTGAAGCAGAAGGAAGAAGATACAGGCTCACGGATGTGGAAGGCAAAATTGTAAAAGCGATCATTGCATAAATCTTTTAATTATAATGATATGACAGACCATAAAAATTATCCCCGGAGAAAATTTATTAAAAAAACCTCGCTGCTTGCCGGCGCAGCTATTGCAGGGTTTAATATTATCGGCAAAGCCAGTCCGGCCAGTGATAATATTGTTGGTCATGGAAATTTCAGATATCGTGTAAACAAAGCATGGGGAAATCTTGATCCTGCAAAAACACCGGTGCTGGATTGCCACGAAATGGTAAATGATTCAAAAGGCCGCCTGGTGATGATTACTGATGAGGTAAAGAACAATATCATCATTTACGACAGGTCGGGCAAACTGCTTGATACCTGGGGCACAAGATATCCCGGCGGGCACGGACTTACCTTATCTGCTGAAGGAGGTGAAGACTTTCTTTTTATAACCGATTGCGGATACTTTTTGGGAAAGGATAATAAATGGCAATCCCAGTCGGGCAGCGTATTTAAAACCACTGCAGATGGTAAATTGGTATTTGCATTAGGGCATCCGGCTACCATTGGCATATATAAAAAAGATGAGCCTTTTAAACCTACGGAAACCGCCGTGGCGCCCAATGGTGATTTTTATGTGGCGGATGGTTATGGATCGGATTATATTATTCAATACGATCACAATGGAAAATACATCAGGCATTTCGGCGGACATCACAACAGCAATGCAGATCACAACCTGAACAATGCACATGGTGTGGCTGTTGATCTGCGTGATCCTGCATCGCCCAAACTGATCTGTACTTCGCGCAATGACAACGCTTTTAAATTTTTTACATTAGATGGTCAATATATAGAAACGGTTAAACTGCCCGGGGCCTATGTATGCCGTCCGGTGCTGGACGGAGAAAATATTTATGCCGGTGTATGCTGGTCTAATTTCAGGGACACCGGAAAGATGGATGGCGGCAAATCGGGGTTTGTTACCATATTAGATAAAAACAATAAGGTAGTTTCCAATCCCGGCGGAACGCAGCCCGAATATAAAAATGGAGTACTACAGCCCATGTTTGCAGATGGGAATATTTTTTATCATGGTCATGATGTTTGCGTGGATGCAGATAAAAATGTATACATATGTCAATGGAATGCCGAAAAAACCTACCCGGTTAAATTAGAGCGGATATAGCAAATACTATTTTAGAAATGCACACAGACTGGTCATTGTTTTTTGGCAGCTTTCATCCACTGATCGTTCATATTCCCATTGGTATTTTATTGTTTGCCGCATTGCTGAATGGTATAGCGGCATATAAAAAAAATAAGGCGTTGGAATTTTCCGCCGGTATTGCCCTGCTGGTTGGATCGCTCGGTTCCGCACTGGCAGCATTGTCTGGTTATTTTCTTTCTGCCAATGGCGGATACGATGCAGGCACGTTGTTCTGGCATCAGTGGATTGGCATTTCTGTTGCGATCATTGGTTTTTGTGCATGGTGGATTAGAACCAATCGAAAAAAGGACATACGTTTTCTAAAAACAAAGCTTAGCACATGGCTGCTGTCCTTGTGTGTGTTATTAATTATTGCGGGGGGGCACCTGGGAGGAACCCTCACACATGGAGAAGGATACTTAACGGCGCATATGCCTTCTTTTCTCAAATCCCTTTTTCCCACTTCGCCCCGTGAACTGCAGCAAAAACTTCCCCCGCAGCTCGATTCGGTGCGGATATATGCCAATATTATTCAGCCAATACTTCATGCTAAATGTGTGAGTTGTCATAATCCGAACAAACAAAAAGGCGACCTTGTTTTAAATTCTTCAGAAGGTATTATGAAGGGCGGTAAAAGTGGCAATACCCTTGTGCCGGGCGATATTGACAAGAGCGAACTGATACACCGCGTAACTTTAGATCCTGACAATTCTAAATTTATGCCTGCCAATAACCAGCCGCCGCTTACTACTGTTGAGTTGGGGTTGATGAAATGGTGGGTAGCTTCGGGCGCCGATTTTAATAAAAATATCGCTGAAAGCAAATTAGATGAAAAGACAAAATTTCTTTTTGCTTTTTATCTTGGCTTTGATGAAGAAAGCAGTAAGGAAATTGTTTTGCCCAAAGTAGCTCCCGCCGATCCCGGTATAGTGCAGCAGCTAAAGGATCTGAAGTTGATCGTTCGGTCTCTGACCACTCAAAGCAACCTGCTGGATGTTTCTTTTGTAATGGTTCAGAAAAGCAGCGCTGAGCAAAAAAAGAAAATCTTACAAAAACTTTTATCCGTAAAGGAACAGGTGTATTATCTTGATGTAAGCAAC
>CAMPJQ010000249.1 GCA_946886925.1 uncultured Terrimonas sp. | reverse complement strand
TTTTTATCTGATATTTATTAATTTTATGTGCTGAAAGAACTGGAAATTTTCATTATCCCTCTATTTTTCATCCAAGACTCCTTATATTAGCGATAGTGAAGGAAATATGCTTAATTGCAAAAGGAAATTATATACACAATCCGGCGAATCTTGAAAAAGCAATTAACAATAATATCTTTTTTGGCACTGTTGCTCTTAAACTGCAATAGTAAAAAAGTATTTCATGTTAGGGCAGTAGTTAATCCTAAATCCATTCCAAATACAGCTTTCCTGAAATACGAAGATTTGTCGGCTCCTAAATTTGAGGCGTTAAAAAACAGGTACCAACTGGATACCATTTTCCATGGGGAGACGGACGAACTGAAAAGGATATTGTTATTGAGAAACTGGATAAAAAAGCAAATCAACATCAACAATGCAGGACCTTACCCGGGAGATGGTTCGCCTGAAAGCATATTGGATGAGGCACTTAAAGGACATGGCTTTCATTGCGGGCATTTCATGGTTGTTCAGAATGCAATAATGAATGCTTATGGCTATGTTACGAGGTGCCTGGGCGCAGGAGAAGGAACGCCCGACTTTCTTGAAGGACATCATGGTATCAATGAAATATGGCTGAATACTTACCATAAATGGTTTTTGTCGGATGCGAAGTATGATTATCACTTTGAGAAGGATAATATTCCACTATCGGCCCTTGAGGTTCGGGATGCTTACCTAAAGAACGCAGCGGCAGACATTACGCTTGTGAAAGGTCCCGGACGTATACCAGTTGCAATCTACCCCGGATTGAACAACCGGTCCAAAGCATTGTTCGCAAGAATTTATACCTGGATAAGCTGGGATAAGTATAACAACAGGTACACTTGTTGGCCAAACGATAGCAGCGACCTGGTAATGTACGGGGATGCATACTTTAAAAGTCACACCTGGATAAGAGACGGAAAACCTCACTGGGCTTATCATACAAAATACCTGCACTTGACCACAGATCGTGAAGCAATTGAATGGACGCCAAATACCATCTCCTCCAAAGTAGTTACTGAAGGCAATAAGGCAAGAATTGAACTCACCTCAATCACGCCAAATTTAAAGACTTACCAGGTGAAGGAAATGCCTGGTAGTTGCTGGAATGATGTTCCTGGTATTGTTGAAATGGAATTAAAAAACAACAGGAATGAAATAATATTTCGCACGATAAACATAGCCGGTGTTACCGGTCCTGAACATACTATAATTATTGACAGATCATATTCTTCTTACATAATCAACAACTAAAAAGTGATGAAAAATAAATTCATTTTGCTGGCTATTATGGCAATATCAATATTAAGTTGCGATTCTCCAAACACTTATCATACTGTAAAAGTAGATAACCCGGCATTTGCTCCCAATACTGCCTTTGTTGGATTTGAAGACTTGAATTCTCCAAAATTCGAGGCACTGAAAGAAAAGTATCAGTTAGACACCCTCTTTCATGGCGAAACAGATGAACTGAAAAGAATTTTGCTGTTAAGGGATTGGATAAGAAACCATATTCAAATTAATGATCCTGGTCCCCACCCCGGCGATGGTTCCTGTGAAAGCATACTGGATCATGCATTAACCGGAAGCGGGTATCATTGCGGGCATTACATGGTAGTACAGAATGCAATAATGAATGCTTATGGTTATGTTACGAGGTGCCTGGGTGCAGGACCTGGCGGACAGGATGGTCATGATGGTCATCACGGCATTAATGAAATATGGCTGAACAAGTATCATAAATGGTTTTTATCCGATGCCAAGTACAACAGTCATTTTGAAAAGAATGGCATTCCCCTGTCGGCGCTTGAAGTGCGTGAAGAATATTTAAAGAATAAAGCTGCCGGCATAACCAGGGTAACAGGGCCGGCCAGAACAGTTGTAGACGCCGATGCTGAATATAAAATGACCAAAGAAGAATTTGCCCGTACGTATACATGGATTGAGTGGGATATGTACAATACCAGGTATATCCAATGGCCGAACGATAGTGCGCAGCTTATCATGTATAATGATGGGTATTTTACCAGTCACAAGTGGATATGGGACGGCAAACCGCATTGGGCATACAACACGGCATACATGAACCTGGTATCAGATCGCAACGCGATAGAATGGACCCCTAATACCATATCCTCTACTGTGGTTATTGAAGGCAATAAGGCAAGGATTGAACTCACCTCAAACACGCCAAATTTAAAGACTTACCGCCTGAGAGAAGCACAAGGTGAAAATTGGAAGGATGTACCCGGTGTAACGGAACTGCCATTGGTAAAAGACAAATATGAAATTGTGGTGCAAGCAGTGAACCTGGAAGATGTTACGGGTCCGGAACATAGGATTGTAATAGCGCGGCGCCAATAAATATAAGTATCAGGAATTGAAGGTTAATGATGTAGCTGCAGAGCCGTCATTGATCAATTCCTCCGTTTCTTATTCTATTTTTATTTTTCCGAGTGCATACCATCCTTCTGCATCCCTGCCTTCAATCGCGAGTTGTATTTTGGGCTTGCCGCTTGCAGGATCAACGATCGCTATCCGTACATCATATTCGCCTGCCGAAAAGGTTGCAGGGATAGCAAGACTGCTGTCATACAGGTTATCGCCCGGAAGCCACTTGCGTATATCAGCATTTGTAAAAAAGGTAATGCTGTCCTTATCATTCCTGAGCATTATTGCAAGCCTGAAATCTTTATAACAGGGGGCAACGCCTTTATTTTCCCACCAGGTTTCAAATGCTAATTTGCCATTTCGTTTTATCGTTTGAGGGCAGGAGAATTTCCTGAGTACAAAACGGTAACCCATTTTTTTCAGCCATTCATCTACAAGTGGTTTCCATTCAGGGGGTACTGGTGACGATTTTGCATTGAATGAAGAAATATGCCATTTGAGGCTTTGATCAAATATGTACTGCACCTGTTCTGTTGTATAGCGTTCCCTGTCTTTCCACCGGTAAAATGTCCCGCAGATTTCAAGGCTAACTGGCGCCTTTTCCCAACTTTTTTGTACGCCAAAATTTATAATGGACTGCGGATAGTAGTCGTACATATGAGTCCATCCATTCTGTTCCTTTGCCCAAAAACCGAGGTCGCCGATGCAATCTACCCTCCAGCCAACAGCTCCCCTGGAAGCGGCATACCTGTTGGTTTTTGCATCGGTCAATAGTTGCAGCAGGGGTGTTTTTCTGAAATGACCGGTATATGAATTCACCAGCGCTTCCCGGGTTTTTTGGGTCAGCAACTGCGATCCGCCTCCTTCACCCCAGGCACCTACAATAGAAAGGTCAACGGCTTCCAGTACAGGATGTCCATCGTACCGCTCTCCCAGTTTTTGTATAAATCCGCCGAAGTATTGCACGTAACGGGGGTCTTCGGCATCCACCAGCCACTTGTTTACCGGGCTGTTGTGTTTCCATTCGCGGTTTTCCCCCACCATTTTCCTGTACCACACAGGCACATCGTTATCGCCGCTACCGTAGGAGGCTACCCGCAGCATAAGGGTTTGGCCTCTTTCTGCAGCTGTGGTTAATGCCTGGTCAATAATATCCCAGCGGTATTTCCCTTTTTCCGGTTCCAGGTACCTCCAATATACCCTCCAGTACGCAATGGAAGTTTGAGGATACCCTTTGTTGGTCAGATCACCGTTGAAATTTTGGTACACAATCGTATGCCCTTCGGTCCAATTCTGGTTATTATTCAGCGTAGACAGGGTGTCACCATTAAAACGCTGGAAGGTTGTAAAGCCAATTCCGGGATTGACCAGCACACTGTCAATTTCTTTTGGGCGTACAACCAGCATTCCATCGCTGATTTGCGAAACTGACACATGCGAAACCAGAAGGAGGGCTATTAAGCCAATGATGCCTGTTAGTGCCCGCATAAAAAATCGTTGATTATTTTAAAAAAAATTATTTTTTTTGTTTGTCATTTTACGTCAGTTCAACGAAATGGTTTAACCGCATAATGGAGTACCAATTGCACCGGGAGCATTAAACTGATCTACTTCATACCTCCTGTTATTTGCCCCGATTTCCACCATCGCCGGTAACCCATTTTTTTAAGCTAAGGACAGAAGCAACACACGCCCTATGACCATCTTTTACAGATCTTTTCCGGATTGTTCGCCGGTAGAACAATGGCATGATATGGGTTTGGTGGAAATGAGTATATTATCAAAATACCTTTCCTGGTCTTTTACTGAGCCATTATTCCAATAATTTTCAAAAAATACGGCATTGACCATATAGCTACCTGTTGTTGTATTCCAGTCGGCATGCCAGTTGAGATCGTAACTTCCCGCCTGCAATTGGTCGTTGATCCAAAATTCAAATACACCATCAGCCTTTCCGGGGGTATTTAATTTGACATGCGCCACGATGCAATTCCAAACTCCCGTTTTCCCGGGGCCGAAAATATCATTTGTTCCTAACTTGCTTCCGAGCCATCTCAGGTGACCAAAATCATTATACTTTTCGCTGATGAGCTTGCCATCTTCACTGATTCCCGTAGCCGGGTCCATCACCAGGTAATTGTTACCGGGATTCTTTCCGCCCGACCAGATATGTGCAATCATTCCCTGCTGCCATTTTTTGCTGGCGATTACGGTAGCACGGGTTAATTTGTCGCCACCGCCACCTTCCCATCCTTCTTCGTTTTTTACATCTATCCGCCAGTATATTTCATTGAAATCATTTTCCGGGAAGGCCGTCTTAGCCATACCCTTGTCAGGGTTTCTCCCTATAAATTTCTGCAATACACCTGCTTCTACTTCTCCTTTTTGCCATCGCACCCGCATACCCGCGCTGCCATCGCGGCCAACGCCATTCATTCGTATAAATTCTCCCTCGTCATTGTTGTAACCAAAATAACGATTGCCGATGTCTTCATCGGTTTCAAAGTCATCGCAAAAAATAGTACCGGGAGGCGAATCCCTGCAGGTGAAACATGCTGGTGGAACAAACAGGTTTGCCGTTGCAAAAAAATAATAGATAAATGGAAAAATAATATACGGCATCAGAACATCGGATTTAAAATTTCAAACGCGGTATATGTGATGGTTAAAGCCAATAATGAAAGGTAAAGAAATTATTTTATTCATT
>CAMPJQ010000248.1 GCA_946886925.1 uncultured Terrimonas sp. | reverse complement strand
GTGTATGATAGCAGCAGGATATTCGCTGATAAAATAGCTTACCCGATGGGAGCGGCTTTTTACCAGGGCAGTCTATATGTAGCTGCACCGCCCGATCTGCTCCGGTTTACCGATACAGATGGCGATGGCACTGCCAACGAACGGGAAGTGATACTCACAGGCTGGACATTGAATCACAATGCCGCTACCCTTGGCGGACCTTTTCTTGGCCCCGATGGCTGGCTATATATGACAGATGCACGGCGCGGATTCAATATTAAAACAAAGGAAGGGGATTCACTGAAAGGAAAAAGCGCGAGGATATGGCGT
This sequence comes from uncultured Terrimonas sp., assembly GCA_946886925.1. The sequence goes on along the minus strand of CAMPJQ010000248.1, from coordinate 4,816 downwards.
TGCCGTCCGGATGGAACAGGGCTGGAGTCTGTATCCGGCGGCGGCTTTGATAATACGATTGAACTGATCTTTATGCCGTCGGGTGAAACAATTGGCACGATGACCTATTTCACCGATCCGAAGGAAGGATTCAGGGATGCGCTGATGCATTGGGTTGAAGGTGGTGTTTATCCCAAGCCACAGGAAGCAATTGAACAGGACCACCTGAAGCTAACGGGCAGCCTTATGCCCGTAATGACAAAGCTGGCCCGGGTATCACACGCCGGTTTAATGCGGTATCGCGGGTCATCATTTGGACAGGAAAGCAAAGGAAATCTTTTTAGCGCCCAGTTCAATACAGGGCGGGTAATGCGGCACATTGTTATACCCGATGGCGCTACCTACCGTACCCTCGATGAACCCTTTATGCAATCCGACAGTTTGGATATGCATCCTACTGATGTACTTGAGGATGCAGATGGCAGCCTGTTGGTGGTAAATACAGGGGGCTGGTTCATTGCCGGATGCCCGCTTTCGGTAGTGGCAAAAACGAATATTATGGGGGGCATTTATCGCATTCGAAAAACAGGCGCACCAGTGGCAGCAGATGCCTGGGGTAAACAAACAGACTTTACCCAAATGAGTGCCGAAGCCCTTGTAAAATACCTGGATGATCCCCGCATTGCCGTTAGGGATAATGTTATAGAACAACTGGTACTAAGCGGTGAAGCCGCTGTTAATGCATTACGAAAAATGCCTCAGCCCCGGGATGAAGAATTGCGTACGGCAGTTGTTTTTGCGCTTAGCCGTATCCGTTCTGCGAATGCAATGAACGACGTTAGGCTTGCGCTGGAAGATACAAGTGTAATGGTGCGTATTGCAGCCGCCCGTGCGCTGGGGCTGGCAAAAGACAGAACTGCGGTTGATAAACTAATGAAAATGGTGCAGGAAGATGAGCCGTCTGCGCGGCGGCAATCGGCAACGGCGTTGGGTGAAATTGGCGATGAACGATGCATAGACGCCCTGCTCAATGCTGTTTTAAACCCTAACGACCGTTTTACGGAACATGCCATCATATATGCCCTCATTACCCTGGGTAAACCAGATCCATTATTGAAGGCACTCTATAACTCTTCTGCAGATATATGCAGGGTGGCAATGATCGCACTCGATCAGATGGATGGCACTCCCCTGCATAAGGATCATTTAACGGCTTTTTTGACCAGTGCCGATACCGTACTGCGAAATACCGGTATATGGGTTGCGGGTCATCATCCTGAATGGAACGATGTTGTAACGGATTTTATACAATCAAGATTGCAGTTGGCAGACCTGCCAGAGGCTGATCTGTTGGCTGTGCGGGAACTCCTCTTATCTTTCTGTAATAGTATACCGTTACAAAATACAATGGCACGGCAGCTGAATCAGGAGGCTACTCCTGCAGCACGTAAATTGTTTCTTATGGAAGTCATTTCCGGCTGCTCCGTGAAGGAACTACCGGCCGTGTGGGTTAGTGCCCTCAGCAATCTGTTAAAAGATGCTGATCTGCGTATTCGTTTAGAAGTGCTGGGTTTAATAGAGTCGCGGGGTATATCCTTATTAAATAATACATTGAATCAAATCATACAAGATACGGCATTGACCGTTGCTTTCCGGCTTAAAGCCTTCAGTGCAAGAATAAAGTCGGCGGCAAAACTCTCGGATGCCGAATTTTTGATATTGCTAAAATATATGGGTGCCGGGCAGGAGTTGCCCGTGCGGCAATCGGCGTTGCGGTTGCTTGGGCAGGCCAACATGAGTGATGTACAATTGCTTACGCTGGCAAAAGAACAGGTTGAACACGCAGATGATTTTTTACTGCCCGGTTTGGTCAATACGTTTGATGGCAACACAAATGAAGCAACGGGAAAGGCGCTGGTTTCCGCTCTGTTAACTGCTACAGACCGGCTGGATAACCTGCCTGTACAGGATCTGCAAAAACTATTTGACGCATATCCCGCAAGTGTGCAGGTTATGGCAAAACCGCTTATGGAAACGCTTCATAGAAAACAATCTGCCCGCCTGTTGCAGTTACAGCAGTTGGAAGCAAAGCTTAAAAGAGGGGATATATTAAATGGCCGGCAACTTTTTTTTGGGAAAGCTACCTGTTTTACCTGTCATGCTGTAGGGGCGGAGGGAGGCAATTTTGGTCCTGATCTCACGAATATCGGAGAAATTCGTTCCCGGCATGATATACTTGAAGCGATACTTTTTCCGGGCGCCAGTTTTGCACGTGAGCATGAAACCGTTAAAGTAGTAACCCAAACGAATACATATACTGGTATAATTACAGAACAATTGCCGGATGCCATTATAGTAGCTGAAGGACCGGGATCCAGGGTCCGGGTTGCACGAGCCGGTGTCATCAGCATTGAACCACAGCGTATTTCCATGATGCCACCGGGACTGGATAAAATATTAACCATTGAGGATCTGTCTGATTTAATCGTTTATCTTACTGCTTTACCCAACGGACTCGGTCAACTGAAAAGTCATTAATAAGCAATACATGTACCGAAATATGATTTTACTTCTCATGAAAAAGAGAATGCACATTCTTCTTGTCTTCATAGTATTGACATCAGCCATACCGGTAAGTAATTTTGTGGAAACAGCAACAGCGGTTCAAAATGGCAACGATCAAAAAGAGCATCCTCCCGTTAAACTGTTCAACGGCAAAAACCTTAAGGGCTGGTATACATTCCTTAAAGACCGGGGACGCGATAACGATCCTCAAAAGGTATTTACCGTAGCAGGAGGCATGATCCGGATTTCCGGTGAGGAGTTTGGCTGCATTACTACGACAGAAACCTATGAAAATTATAAACTGGTTATATCATTCAAATGGGGAGAAAAAACATGGGCGCCAAGGCTTGAAAATGCGAGAGACAATGGTGTACTCATACATTCTACGGGTAAGGATGGCGGATATAATGGTACCTGGATGCATGGAATAGAATGCCAGATCATTGAAGGCGGAACAGGCGATCTTCTTGTGGTGGGAGATAAAACGGAAAAGTTCGCCATTACCTGCCCGGTAGCAAAAGAACAACAAAATGGCTCCTGGCTTTATGAGCCCGGTGGTAAACCTGTTACCATTAACGGAGGACGCATCAACTGGTGGGGCCGCGATGCCGCCTGGAAAGACATAAAAGACTTTCGTGGAGCAAAAGATGTTGAAAATCCTGTGGGAAAGTGGAACAGCCTTGAGATCGTGGCCAACGGGAACGCTATATCCGTGCTGCTTAACGGCATACCGGTAAATGAAGCCATCAATACAATACCATCAAAAGGCCGTATACAAATTCAATCCGAAGGTGCGGAAATGTTTGTTGGAGCCGTTACCCTAACGCCACTATCTAAAAAATAAATGACGTGTTGTATTGAATATACCGGCTCCCACCGGGCGTTGCATACTTTCGTGTGCTGCCATCGTACCGCATTTATAAAAAAGGAAGTTGTGATTTATACTTCAGCCATCGCGGGAATTTCAGCTACTTTGTAAAGACCAATATCTAATTTTTTCTTGGTCTCATCAAATGCGTCCAGCGTATGCTCAATATCTTCCTGCGTGTGCACGGAGGTAGGAATAAGACGATAAATAATATGACCTTTTGGAATAACAGGGTACACCACGATAGAACAAAAAATACCATAGTTTTCCCTGAGGTCCATTACCATTGCGGTGGCTTCTTCCACACCCCCTTTCATATATATGGGAGTAACAACAGAGTCGGTGTTGCCAATATCAAATCCCTTGTTTTTTAATCCCTGCTGAAGAGAAAGAGCATTTTGCCATAGCCGCTCTTTTAATTCGGGATGTGAGCGCAACAATTCAAGACGTTTAAGATTGCCCAGAACCAAAGGCATAGGAAGGCTTTTGGCAAAGATCTGGCTTCGGATATTATAACGAATATAGTCAACGATGGGCTTATCACCTGCAACAAAAGCTCCGATTGAGGCCATTGATTTGGCGAAAGTAGAAAAGTAAAGATCAATCTTATCCTGAACACCCTGTTCTTCGCCCGCCCCGGCGCCGGTTTTGCCCAATGTGCCAAATCCATGTGCATCATCCACCAGTAACCTGAATGAATATTTATCTTTAAGCGCGGTGATCTCTTTTAGTTTTCCCTGGTCGCCGGCCATGCCAAACACGCCTTCTGTAATAACCAGTATACCTCCCGCATCTTGTTTTTTAATTAGCACTTCTGCACGCTGCAACTGTTTTTCAAGGTCTGTTAAATTGTTGTGTTTGTATACAAATCTTTGTCCTGCATGTAACCTTACTCCGTCAATAATACAGGCATGGCTTTCCGCATCATATACTATCACATCATGGCGGCTGCACAATACATCTATGATGCTCACCATACCCTGGTAGCCATAGTTCAGTAAAACAGCATCCTCCTTTCGCACAAATTCCGCAAGCTCACTTTCTAATTGTTCATGATAATTTGTATTGCCGCTCATCATACGGGCGCCCATTGGCAGGGCCAGTCCAAACTGTGCAGCAGCTTCGGCATCCGTTTTGCGTACCTGCGGATGATTGGCAAGTCCGAGATAATTATTCAGGCTCCATACGATCATATCTTTTCCACGGAATTTCATGTGGCTGTCAATTTCTCCATCTAATTTAGGGAAGGCGAAATAGCCGTGTGCCCGTTCGCGATGCTGGCCCAAAGGCCCGTAATTACTTGTCAGTCTTTCAAAAATATCTGCCATAAAATGATGTACTTAAAACAATATCAATAATAAAAGCGGCGCAAAGGTAATAATTCTCACAGGTCAGGTAGCATGA
>CAMPJQ010000247.1 GCA_946886925.1 uncultured Terrimonas sp. | reverse complement strand
GTATTTTTAAAAGATGGAAAATATAAATGATTAAAAATCCTTGCTATGTTCAGCAGATATGACTTTACAGTAACGGACAGGTTTATGCGTTATGTTCAAACCGATACACAGTCTGATCCGCATTCAGGGTCATTCCCTTCCACTGAAAAACAAAAAAACCTTTCGCGCATCCTGGTAAAAGAATTGCAGGAGATGGGTATTGCCGATGCCGAACTGGATGAACACGGTTATGTGTATGCTACGCTTTCATCCAATACCGGAAGAAAAGCACCAGTTATTTGTTTTTGCTCACATGTAGATACCTCGCCCGATTGTTCAGGTGAAGGTGTGAAACCAATTCTCCATCGGAATTATGACGGGAGCGATATCGCTTTACCGGATGACCCCACCCAGGTAATCAGTACAACTGCACATCCCTACCTATTGCAGAAGACAGGAGAAGATATAATTACTGCGTCGGGAACCACTTTGCTGGGAGCCGATGATAAAGCAGGTATAGCAGTCATAATGGATATGGTTCATTTTTTTGTAGCAAATCCTAAAATCGAACACGGAACAATTAAAATATTATTTACTCCCGATGAAGAAATTGGCAGAGGAGTAGATAAGGCAGATTTGAAAAAATTAGGCGCCGATTTCGGGTATACTTTGGACGCCGGTGAACGTGGTGTATTTGAAGATGAAACTTTTTCGGCAGACAGTGTTACCATTGCCTTTAATGGCATAAGTGCCCACCCCGGCTATGCCAAAGGCAAACTGGTGAATGCAATTAAAGCGGCATCCGCATTTCTTGAGTCGCTCCCCAAAGATGGACTCTCTCCCGAAACCACAGATGGTAGAGAAGGTTTTGTTCATCCTGTACATATTGGTGGCATTGCCGAAAAAGTAAGTGTCGAGTTCATTATACGTGACTTTATTACGGCAAAGTTGCGGGAATATGAAGCCTTCCTGCAGCAAAAAGTAAATGAAACACTTAAAAAATTTCCGGGAGTAACGGCAACATTTGAAGTAAAAGAACAATACCGCAATATGAAAGAAATGCTGGATAAGTATCCGCAGGTAAGCCAGTATGCTGTTGAAGCAATACAAAGAGCGGGGATAAAGCCTGTGCCCAGCAGCGCAAGAGGAGGTACCGATGGCTCGCGACTTTCATTTATGGGATTGCCCTGCCCCAATATTTTTACAGGTGAAATGGCATTTCACGGCAAACACGAATACGTGAGTGTGCAGGATATGCAAAAAAGTGTTGAAACCATTGTACACCTGGCAATGATCTGGGAGGAGCGGGGATGAGGCATGAAAGATACACGCAAAGAAGTTAAGAGGTAAAGGGAAAAATAATTCCTTATCTTATTTCATGATCTTTGCTCTTCTGCTTTATTTATCAGCTTTTTTCCGCCTCCATATAACTTTCTACCGGCTCGCAGGTACAAACCAGGTTCCTGTCGCCATAAGTATTGTTGATTCTTGAAACACTGGGCCAAAATTTATTATGAGTGATATAGGAAAGCGGGAAAGCAGCCTCCTGTCTGGTATAAGGGTGAGTCCATTCATCGGCGCATACAATTTGCATGGTATGCGGCGCATTTTTCAGGGGATTATCTGTTTTGCTTATTTTCCCTTCCTCAATAGCCTTTATTTCATGATATATACTGATCAGTGCTTCGCAGAAGCGGTCTAATTCTGCTTTATCTTCACTTTCGGTCGGTTCAATCATAATGGTTCCCGGAACGGGAAAGCTCATAGTGGGCGCATGAAAACCATAATCCATCAGGCGTTTAGCCACATCTTCCGCCTCAATGCCCGAGGTAGATTTAAAAGGACGGAGATCAACAATAAATTCGTGGGCGCACGTGCCATTGGCACCGAGATACAGAATGTCAAAATGTTTTTCCAGTTTTGCCCTCATATAATTGGCATTCAGGATGGCGTATTCCGTTGCCGCTTTCACCCCTTCGGCACCCAGCAGCCTTATGTAAGCATAGCTGATCAGCAATATGGATGCCGAGCCATAGGGAGCAGCACTAACAGCTCCGCGCGATCCGGGGAATGAATGCAAGCTCAATCCATTTGTATAATTAAATATATGCGATGGCAGATAAGCAGCCAGATGTTCTTTAGCGCAAATTGGGCCCATACCCGGTCCACCGCCGCCGTGCGGAATAGCAAAGGTTTTGTGCAGGTTAAGATGACATATATCCGCCCCTATTGTTCCGGGTGAGGTTAAACCACATTGTGCGTTCATATTGGCGCCATCCATATACACCTGCCCGCCATTATCATGTATTATCCTGCATATATCTTTAATGCTTTCTTCAAACACACCATGGGTAGAAGGGTAGGTAACCATTAATGCCGCAAGTGTGTCTCTGTATTGTTCAGCTTTTGTTTTTAGATCAGCAACATCAATATGCCCTTCTTCATCGCTCTTTACTACTACCACTTTCATGCCTGCTAATACGGCTGAAGCGGGGTTGGTGCCATGTGCTGAAATTGGAATAAGCACAACATTACGGTTTTCATTTCCGGAGGACTGATGATACCGGTTAATAGTAAGTAATCCGGCATATTCGCCCTGTGCTCCGCTGTTTGGCTGCAAACTACAGGCATCAAACCCCGTAATAACACAAAGGTATTCACTTAATGCATTAATAATAAAAGTGTACCCTTTTACCTGGTAAGCAGGAGCGAAGGGATGAATATGCGCAAACCCCGGCCAACTTACCGGCACCATTTCAGTAGCGGCGTTCAGTTTCATGGTACAACTTCCCAATGAGATCATGGAAGTTATTAGTGAAAGGTCCTTATTTTCAAGCAACCGTATATAACGCATCATTTCAGTTTCACTGTGGTGTGAATTAAAAACCTGATGGGACAGATATACGGAATGACGGATGGCATAATCCGGAATATTATCGGCCAGATCGTCTTCATTGAAAGTAAGCGATACACCGCTGTGCCCCGAAGCTTCTGCAAAAATATACAGGATATTGAGGACGTCTTCCTGTGAAGTGGTTTCATCTAAAGAAATGCCAATATATTTTTCATCAAAGTACCTGAAATTTACTTCATTGTTTTCGGCGATTGATTTTATTTTTGAAGCATTATTTACCTGCACTTTAAGGGTATCAAAATAATAACTGTTAACATTATTGTAGCCCAGTTCATTTAATCCGTCTGATAAAGTTTTTGCCAGGATCGTTATTCTTGTGGCAATTTGTTTTAGTTTTTCCGGTCCATGATAAACCGCGTACATAGCCGCCATATTGGCCAGCAACGCCTGTGCGGTACAAATATTAGAAGTGGCCTTTTCTCTTTTAATATGCTGTTCCCTTGTTTGCAAAGCCATCCTTAAGGACCTGTTCCCCTGAGCATCAATGCTAATGCCAATGATACGACCGGGTATATTTCTTTTAAACTCCTCTTTTGTGGCAAAAAAAGCAGCATGTGGGCCGCCATAGCCGGCAGGCACGCCAAAGCGTTGTGCAGAGCCAATAGCCACATCGGCTCCCAGTTCGCCCGGAGCGGTAAGCAATGTAAGCGCCAGCAAGTCGGTGGCCATAACTACATACCCATTGATGTTGTGCACTTCATTGATAAAACTTCTGTAATCATTTACAGAGCCATTGTTATCGGGGTATTGAACGATAGCGCCAAAAAAGCTCTCGTCAATAGAAATATCCCGGTAAACTCCAAATACCAGTTCAATACCAATGGGTGCTGCACGGGTAATGAGCACATCAATGGTTTGGGGAAATAAAGCGGTATCTACAAAAAACTTAGGCTTGCCGGGCGTTCCTGCTTTATTTACATGATGAAACAACATAGACATCGCTTCAGCCGCTGCTGTGGCCTCGTCTAATAGCGATGCATTGGAAAATGGCAATGCGGTAAGATCCGCTACAATTGTTTGGAAATTAAGGAGACTTTCCAATCTTCCCTGTGATATTTCTGCCTGGTAAGGAGTATACTGGGTATACCACCCCGGGTTTTCAAAAACGTTTCTTGATATTACAGAGGGCGTTATTGTTCCGTAATATCCCTGTCCTATATATGTTTTAAATACTTTGTTTTGTGCTGCTATTTTCTTCAGTTCCTGCAGGTACTCGTATTCGTTTTGTGCCCGCGGGAGTGCCGGTGTTTTTTTAGATATTATAGAAGATGGGATCGTTTTTTCAATGAGTTCTTCTAAAGATGAAACCCCCACGGTTTCCAGCATTTGGCTTGTTTCTGCTTCATTGGGACCGATATGACGTGAGCGAAATTCATTGGTTTGTATATCAAATACATTCATAAAAATAGAGTTGATCCTTTAAAAAGATGTGCAAATTTAGGATGAAAGCTCCAGATCAAAAGCGGATTGTGGAAAGCACGCAAAATTGTGGATTAAATGTGTTGTATCTTGCATTAGGTTCCTAATCCTTTAACAGGCAAAAAGGTAAATTATATGCATGAAAGAACTTAAAAAGGATATTTCAGTTTTTACATCGGGTGAATGGAAAAATGTGCAATGGCAAAAAAAAGCTGCTGCGCAATATAAAACCTATGCCCGCATGTTGCAAAAACCAAATAAGAATAAAATATAAAAACAATTACCCCATTTGCATGAAGAAGCCTTTTCTGTTATTGATTGCCTGAATTGCGCCGCTTGTTGTAAAAATTATTCTCCCCGCTTTAAAACGCCCGATATAAAGCGCATTAGTAAACATCTTAAAATGAAGGAAAGCGTGTTTATTGATACATTCCTCCGGTTAGACGAGGAAGGCGATTATGTAGTAAAGCAAACACCGTGTCCCTTCCTTGACAATGATAACCGTTGCAGCATTTATCATATCCGACCCTCAGACTGTGAACGATTTCCGTATACCAATGAGGATGTACTGATCAATCGTGCCCGCATTACTTTAAAGAATTCCACTTTTTGTCCCGCTGTTTTTTTTGTGCTGGAAAAGCTTATCGAAACCAGTGAAAAATGAGCGGACAGAGGTGAATAGGCAACAGTGAATCCCGTTCGCTGCCTTGTATCTTCTCATGTTTCGCGTTTCCTTTTAAATGTAAATTGGGGTAAATTCAACACGAAAGTATTTTAGTTAAAATAAATACGACAAAATAAGCATTATTAAAC
>CAMPJQ010000246.1 GCA_946886925.1 uncultured Terrimonas sp. | reverse complement strand
TACATTATTCATGAAAAAGATCATTGCCGCCGTAGATTTTTCTGAACCTTCAGTAAACGCTGCAAAATATGCTATCCACCTGGCGTCAGACATACCAGATAGTATCGTTACATTGTATTACGTGTATGAGACGATAGTTGCGGGTTCTGATGGCACACCGTTGCTGATTGACTCCGATGCCAGGAAGAATATGGCTATTGTTGCCTTAAGCAATCTCAAAAGAGAACTGGGAAACATTGCCGGAGTATCCATAGATGTTGTAGCAGAAGAAGGCAGCCTGGCGCCCACCCTGGAAAAATATGTAAATCACAATCATGCCGATCTTATTGTAATGGGCATTACAGGAAGCAGTAAACTGGAACAGTTAATTATCGGGAGCAATACGCTGAATGTGATCAGTAAAGATATTTGCCCTGTTTTTATCATTCCCGGAACAGCAGTTTACAAAAAAATTAAAAGTGTAATTCTTACGTCCGATCTGAAAAACGTAGAAGCCACCACGCCGGTAAAACCATTGAAAAAATTTTTAGATATACTTCAACCTCAATTATACGTACTGCATATTACTTCGGAACAAACCGCACTACCCGATGAAGATAAAAAAGAAAGTGAAAAATTAAAACAACTGCTGCACTCCTATAATCCTCAATACTTTTCTTTGCTGGAAGAAAATTTCGCAGAGGCAATAGATAAATTCGCTATTGAACATCATGCGGACGTTATTATTACCGTGCCACGCAAACACTCATTTCTGGGAAGTCTGTTCAAAAGCAGTAATACTAAAAAGTTAGCTTACCAAAGTCGTTTACCTATATTGGCCTTACATTCCTGGGAATAAAGGAACCTCACCGCCGCCCGACTGAACATCGTTCGGGCGGACTCTTTCCGTGCCTGTCCGGCAGGCGGGCCTTCACACTGTGGCGAGGGACAGTGCTTAAAGTCAACTTTGGGTATAGGCTCTTCTATTTCACTATTGAATAAAGTGAAAAAGGCCTTTGTGTCCGTTGCTTCTTTGCGGGAAACCAATACGAAGCAATACAAAGAAACCAAATAGCAAATAACAAGAACCAAAACTGTCTGCCGGGGTGGATGCTAAATCCGAACCGAAATACACCAGGAGAAAGAGATGAAAAGAAAAAGGTGAAAGAAGGGGTATGCAGCCGGTTGTTAATTTTTGTCGCTGATGGCTGAAGCCCGACGACTGAGTGCAAACAAAGCATCCTACCTTTACCTGCGCAAAATGTATTACTGCAGATGACCGGATCATCTGTAAACCCGTTTAAATGACTTTTTATGGAACTGTTATCCTTGTCTTTTCACAACCATACGCTAATCATCACTATCGATCGTCCTGATAAGCTGAATGCACTTAACAAAACAGTGATAGAAGAATTGAGTGCAGCCATTGATGATGTGTATAATAATGCGGAAATAAAATCGGCGGTTATCACCGGCAGCGGAAATAAAGCCTTTGTTGCGGGGGCCGACATTAGTGAATTTGTTGCGCTTGATGCCAAAGGCGGAAAAGCAATGGCCGAAAAAGGCCAAGTGCAGGTGTTTAATAAAATTGAACAGTCGCCCAAACCGGTTATAGCTGCAGTAAACGGGTTTGCATTAGGCGGTGGATGCGAGTTGGCCATGGCCTGTCATTTCCGCATTGCCAGTGATAATGCCAAATTTGGCCAGCCCGAAGTAAACCTTGGACTGATACCAGGGTATGGTGGCACACAACGTTTAACGCAACTGATCGGCAAAGGCCGCGCCATGGAATTGCTGATGACCGGCAGTATGATTGATGCCCCTGCCGCCCTGCAATATGGATTGGTGAATTACGTGGTGCCCCAGGAAGAACTGATGAATAAAACCTTATCTGTTGCCGGGCTTATTAATACTAAAGCGCCATTGGCAATAGCAGGATGCATAAAAGCAGCCAATGCAGTCTTTGACGAGAATAAAAATGGCTACCAGGCGGAGATAAATATTTTCGGTGAACTTTTTGATACCGCCGATGCAAAGGAAGGCGCTGCTGCTTTTCTTGAAAAAAGACAGCCAGTATTTAAGGGACTTTAATATTGAATATATCTTTTAATGCCCGCCGTGCTGCGTGGTAGCCACACATGCCATGCACACCTCCTCCGGGTGGAGTAGAAGAAGAGCATATATACATGCCTTTTGCAGAAGTTCTGTAAGGGGAAAAGCGCAGAGCCGGCCGGGTAAACAATTGACCAATATCTATTACTCCACCATTAATATCACCACCAATATAATTGGCATTATAAGTCTGAAGTTGCTCTGTATTCATTACATGCCTTGCCAATATTCTTTCCCTGAAACCCGGAGCAAAGCGCTCTACCTGTAACTCAATAGCTGCTGTCATATCTTTTACAGAACCATTGGGCACATGGCAATAAGCCCAGGCAGTATGTTTCCCTTCCGGCGCCCGCGAAACGTCAAATAAACTTTGCTGCGCCAATAATACAAAGGGTTTATCGGGGTGACCATCATCCCAGGTTAATTGTTCTGAAGCCGTTATTTCTTCAATCGTATTGCCAATATGTACGGTACCTGCCGTTCTGCACGCTCCCGCTGTAAAAGGAATCGGTGCATCCAATGCCCAGTCTAACTTAAAAACACCCATTCCATACCTGTATTTTTGTAACTGCCATTTGTACAATGAAGAGAATTTATGCCCCGCGATCGTTAACAATTGTTGCGGCGTTATGTCAAATAAAATAGCCCTTGAAGCCGGCAACTGCTCCAATGAGTGAACGTAAAAATTGGTTTCTATTTTTCCTCCTAAGGAAATAAAATAAGAGGCGAGTGCATTGGCTATCGTTTGCGATCCTCCTTTAGCAACAGGCCATCCCTTAAGATGTGCAGCCGCCATTAATACCAATCCTATAGCCGATGTGGTGAGGTTGCTTAATGGTTGAATGGCGTGCGCTGCCATGCCCGCCCAAAGCCCCTTTGCTGTTTTGGTACTAAACCTTTTTGCCAGATGTGTGGCTGAGGTAATGGCTTTAAGCCCAAACTGAGCCATTGCCAGTGGATGCTTTGGAATGTGCAATGGGGCCAGTATATCAGCAGCGATTAATGGCCATTTTTTTATTATGGGATTGATGAGTTGCAAATATGCATCCTTATCTATACCCAATGAAGCCGCTGTTTCTTCAGGTGATGATTTCAGAATAGCCGCAGTTCCATCATCAAAAGGATGTGCAGCGGCAACAGGAGGATATGTATAGGAATAGCCATGTTGCTCAAGCGGCAGACTGTTAAAAAAAGGAGAGCTAACAGCCATGGGATGAATGGCGGAACAAACATCATGTACATAACCCGGCAGCGTAAGCTCTTTCGATCGCAGGCCGCCCCCAATCGTATCTCCACCTTCCAATACGAGTACGGAAAGTCCGGCCTGCTGTAACGCAATAGCTGCCGCTAATCCGTTTGGACCCGACCCAACCACAACAGCATCAAATTCCTTTTTTTGCACCAGCTTTTTATTTAAAATTTCCTGTCATCTTCCAAAAGTATAAATGATTTTCCGCAATCATTTATAAAGGAACCACAGCACTAAAATAATACAGCGGGATCAATAAACAGTAAACTTGTAATTTTGAAGCGCCGGCGGATGAGCCGCATTGTAACCGTTTTTTTAATTTCTTTAAAATAGCTGCATACCACCATGGATTACAGGATAGAAAAAGACACAATGGGAGAGGTAAAAGTTCCCGCTCATGCTTACTATGGCGCTCAAACACAAAGAAGCATTGATAATTTTAAGATCGCACAGGATATAAACCGCATGCCGAAAGAAATTATCAATGCTTTTGCTTATCTTAAAAAGGCGGCAGCCATTACCAACTTTGAGGCAGGCGTACTGCCGCAGGAAAAAGCAAGGCTGATTGGCAAAGTTTGTGATGAAATATTAGCACATACTTTAGATGATTATTTTCCGCTGGTAGTATGGCAAACCGGCAGTGGTACCCAAAGCAACATGAATGTTAATGAAGTAATAGCCTACCGCGGGCATGTATTGAATGGAGGCAAACTGGAAGACAAGGAAAAATTCTTACATCCCAATGATGATGTAAACAAATCCCAGTCGAGCAACGACACCTTCCCAACGGCAATGCATATTGCCGCTTACAAAATGCTGGCCGAAGTTACCATTCCCGCAATACAAAAACTCAGGGATACACTGGCTGCCAAAAGCAAAGCGTTTATGCATGTGGTAAAAATAGGCCGCACACATTTTATGGATGCCACCCCGTTAACGCTTGGACAGGAATTCAGCGGCTATGTGTCGCAACTGGACCACGGGCTCAAAGCCATTAAAAATACTTTACTGCATTTAAGTGAACTGGCTCTGGGCGGTACCGCTGTGGGAACAGGGATCAATACACCAAAAGACTATGCCGAAAATGTTGCCAAACATATTGCGGCTTTAACAGGACTACCTTTTATAACCGCAGAAAATAAATTTGAGGCCTTGGCCGCACATGATGCTATAGTTGAAGCGCATGGCGCTTTAAAAACCGTTGCGGTAAGCCTGATGAAAATAGCAAATGATATCCGCATGCTTTCATCGGGGCCACGGAGTGGCATAGGCGAAATTTTAATTCCTGATAATGAACCGGGCTCTTCTATTATGCCCGGCAAGGTTAACCCTACGCAATGTGAGGCTTTAACAATGATTGCTGCACAGGTAATGGGAAATGATGTAGCCATCAATATTGGCGGAGCAACCGGGCATTTTGAGCTGAATGTGTTTAAGCCTGTGATGATTTATAATTTTTTACATAGCGCCAGGCTGATAGGAGACGGGTGTGTAAGCTTTAATGACAAATGCGCCACTGGTATAGAGCCTATCGAGACTAATATTAAAAAACACGTAGACAATTCCCTAATGCTGGTAACAGCACTCAATACAAAAATTGGTTATTATAAAGCAGCAGAAATTGCTCAAAAAGCACATAAAGAAGGCATCACATTAAAAGCTATGTCGGTTAAACTGGGCTATGTAACACCGGAGCAGTTTGATGAATGGGTGCAGCCCGCTAATATGGTGGGTGAAATTAATAAGGAGTGATATGCCAATCACTCACTTCTCACCACTAACTACTCACC
>CAMPJQ010000245.1 GCA_946886925.1 uncultured Terrimonas sp. | reverse complement strand
GTTATTTGGCTCTTGGTTTTTGTATTTTATTCGAATTTCGGATTAAAGGCTTCGGATTTACCATTTGTATTAGTATTGGCTCTTGCATTTTGGTTCTTGATGCTTTTACTTCGGGCTTTGTATTTCGTTATCATACATCAAATTCTTATGGTGCTGCAATGGAAAATTAAAACATTTGACGAGCTCACTGTTCACGAGTTGTACAAAATTCTTCAGTTGCGCATGGAAGTTTTTATAGTACAACAACAATGCGCATTTTTAGATGCCGATGATAATGATCAGAAAGCGTGGCATTTATGCGCATGGAAAGAAAACAAATTAGTGGCCTATACCCGCTTATTCGCGCCCGGAACAATGTATACAGAAGCCGCTGTCGGGCGGGTAGTTAATGCTCCAACGGTACGCGGAACCGGGGTTGGCAAAGCATTAATGGAACGTTCTGTTCTTGCTGTATATCAATTATTTGGACGGGTTCCCATCAAAATCGGAGCCCAGTTGTATCTCAAAAAATTTTATGAAAGCATAGGTTTTGTTCAGGATAGTGATATCTACCTGGAAGACAATATTGAACATATTAAAATGATCCTGCCTTAAAGAAAGTTCACTTACACATTTGTTTCCTCTCCTTCACTGCTCCCGGAGCTGATCCTTTTTCTTCTATACTATTTTACATCCTGCTCCGTTAATTAGGTCAGTCCAATACTTTTTGAAAGCTTAAATCCGCTCTCATGACGCAAAAATTACCCAACAAGATTTTTCGTGCCTGTATCATTACGGCCATTAGTTTCTTTTCAGTTAAATCCTATAGCCAGTATATCTTTTTCGATAAGCCGGTATACGAGATAGGCCTTAATATAGGACCGTCAAATCTTCTTGGCGACTTAGGCGGACGCTATGGCACGGGTAAAACATTTCTGAAAGACAACAACATCCAAATGACCAAACTGATGAAAGGTGCTTATCTCACCATTCGTCCCAGTGAGTTTTTGGGTATAACGCTTGCAGCAAATTTTACTACGCTTGAGGGTGCCGACAGCATTATTGTTGACAAAGGCGGCTCTGAAGTTGCCCGTAAGAACAGAAATCTTTCAGCCAGGATACCTATACAGGAACTTACCTTAACCGGTGAAATATATCCCACGGTATTTCTTGAAATGGATGACAAGGATTTATATCACAAATTCCGTCCTTACGGCATGATCGGTATAGGCGTTTTTCATTTTAACCCACAGGGCCAATATACCGCACCAAATGGCACAAAAACATGGGTTGATCTGAAACCTTTACGTACCGAAGGGCAGGGCATGCCTCAATATCCCAACAAAAAAGAATACAATCTCACACAGATCAATATTCCTTACGGGGTGGGCATACGTTATTATTTCTCCGACAAGGTGAGCGCTGCATTTGAAATTGTAAACCGGAAAACCTTTACCGATTATGTTGATGACATAGGAACAGAGTTTATTGCCGACAGCGATTTCGATAATTATTTTGGTGCGGGATCAAGAACCGCAGCCATTGCCAAACAGATGCACAATAAGGCTCAGCAGGTAAGCCCCGGCGTAAGAATTCCTTATTATAATGCAGGAGATAAACGTGGTACACCTACCAGGAACGATTCTTATTATTCCGCAAGCATTAAAGTGGGTATTCGTTTGGGTGGCAACGGGGAATCGGGCATTTTACGCTGTCCTATGATCTTTTAAAATCTCTTGAGAATCCATATTCTGAAACTAAAAAACTTAAGGCTATGAAGAAAACGATTACAACCAATATTGTTACCATAAGGATTACCATTATAGCCATCCTGGTCATTTATACTCTTATTGCAAACGCATAGAAGAACGCCTGCTCCTGCATTAATATACATGAGCATTTAACATACAAGAAGTGGATGTTAACATCATTCACTTCTTATTTTTTTGTCCATGCTATAGTAACGGACTGCATTCCATTACCCAGTACTGTTTCACAAAAAGCGCCCGTTGCTGCCAACCCTTATCTTTGTGCAAATTTTATTAATGGAACCAATCTTAAAAAAGGCCAGTGAGTCGTTGGTAATGATGACGGAACTGGTACTGCCTAATGATACGAATGTATTCGGGAACCTTATGGGCGGCAGGCTCATGTACTGGATGGATATAGCTTCGGCCCTCTCTGCCCAAAAGCATGCCAACGCACCGGTGGTTACCGCTTCGGTTGATAATATTTCCTTTGAGGCGCCTATTCTGCTTGGCAATGTTGTTTATATTGAAGCCAAAGTGAGCCGCGCGTTTACCACTTCTATGGAGGTACACATTCGTGTATGGGGCGAAGATCTGAAACGACAGCACAAATACAAAAGCAACGAAGCCTATTATACTTTTGTGGCGCTTAATGCAGATGGGAAACCGTCACCTGTCCCGCAGCTTACACCTCAATCCGAATACGAGCAAAAATTATATGAAGGAGCAATGCGAAGGAGACAGTTGAGATTAATATTAGGCGGCAAAATGAAACCGAATGATGCATTTGAACTTAAGGCACTTTTCGCCGAAGAATAATTACAAGGTTTAGTTTTTATAGGCAGCGCTTTGCTCTATGGCATCCATTAATTGACCGAGCATATCATCTAAACTATCGTCATAATTAATGGTGAGCGGCGCCTTAAAACGCACCGTTAAAAGCACCCCCTTTTGCATAAGCTTCAGGTTTTTTTTATGAAAAGCTTTATTGAAACCATCTATTACAATAGGCACCACCACGCAACGGGTTTGCTTCACCAGGAAGGCTGTGCCTTTTCTGCCAGGTGCAAAGGGTGTGGTGGTTCCCTGCGGAAAAGTAATTACCCAACCCCTGTTTAGCGCATTCAAAATTTTTTTGGTATCGGAAAGGTTTAACCCTTTTCGCACTGTCTTATCCTCTTCCACCCAGGTACGTTTTACCGTTAGCGAACCCGCCAAAGCCATTAGCCTGCTCATGAAAGTTTTTTTCATGGTATCTTCCGCAGAAACAAAGTATACGTTTGTAAAAGGATTAAGCAGGTAATAGGGAACACCCAATTTGTTTTCCTTTCTCCACTTTACAGCGCAAAAAATATGAAGAAAAGCAATCACGTCCATAAAATAGGTTTGGTGATTGCTCACGAACAATACATTGTTAGGCGGTAAGTTTTTGAGATGTTCTGTACCTGTAATTTTAATACGGTTCATAATCGCCAACCCCGGGTACGACAGGCAACCGATGATAACATATACCACCTTCCGTACCAGTTTTACATAGCGCAACCTTTCAAAAAATGAACCCATTGGTAAATGTTTATACTCCCGATTTGCTTTGCAATATAGGCTATTTGTAAAAACTTTGTTAACCCTCATGCAACGGTGTTGTATAAATATGCAATCAACGAAAAGATCACATCCTGTATAAAATTATAATCATGAAAAAATTTGCATTCGCCTCCGTATTAGCCATTTTTGCAAGCGCCGTCACCGCGCAGGTAAATAACCCGGTATATAACAATCCCTATCCCAAAACGATTAATGTAACAGGAAGTGCAGAGATGGAAATTGTTCCCGATGAAATATATGTGCAGGTTAACTTAAGAGAATATGAAAAGAAAGGCTCAGACAAGATCAGTATTGAAACCATTCAAAAGAAGTTTTTGGAGCAATGCAGAAGCGCAGGCATTCCCGATTCATTGATCAGCATTGCATCCTACCAGGGGACAGATCGTTTATACTGGCTGAATAAAAAGAAAAAGACGCCGGATATGATGGCAACGATCAGTTATCTCATCCAATTCAACAGTATACAAAAAATTGACGCACTTGTTGAAAAATTAGATGATGAAGCAACCCAGGGCTTTTTTATTGTAAAAACCTCACACAGCAATATAGACGCCTTTCACAGACAATTAAAAATACAGGCAGTAAAAGCGGCAAAAGATAAGGCCATTTATCTTTCGGAAGCCATTGGTGAAAAAGCGGGAGTAGCTGTTTCTATCGAGGAGCCTATCGAACATTCCATTATGCCGGTGTATAAAAATTTGGCAACAGCCAATATAATGATTCGCGGTAGCGAATCCTATACAGACAACTCAGAATATAGTGAAATTGATTTCAAAAAAATAAAGCTGAAATTTGAAGTGCAGGCTGTTTTCGCATTGCAATAAGGTCAATAGGTAAAGTCCGCCGGAAATAAACAGTAACCGGCGGCGCTTTCCCCACCTCTCTCCTATCACCTTTCACCTCTCGTCTCTTTCCTCTCACGTCCACAGTTTTGGTCTATCAGCCATCAGCTTTCAGCTTAAACATACGAACGATGAGCAGATGATTCATTGATGCAAACACTCACTATTCACTATATATTTGCAGCATGCAAACAGATACTGTAATTTTTGATATGGATGGATTGCTCATTGATTCTGAACCTTTGTGGGAAGAGGCAGCAGCAGAAGTTTTGCAGGAATTCAATATTCAGCTAACAACCGAACAATATCACGATACCAGAGGTTTAAGAACTGAAGAATGGATTGCACACTGGCTCCATTATTTTAAAAAAGACCTGCGTTTTGTGGATGATGCAATGGCGATGATCATTAAAAAAGCCATTGAAAAAATTGACAGCCGTGGTACAGGTATGCCGGGAGTGCAGGAAGTATTCGGTCTTTTAAAACAGCATCACTATAAAATTGGCCTGGCTACTTCTTCGCCAATGGCAGTAGTACATGTGGTAGCCGGCAAATTAAACATCGGACATCACCTGCAGGCCATGACCTCGGCTCAATTTTTAAAATTTGGGAAACCACATCCTGAAGTTTACCTAACCTGTGCTGCGGAGTTGCAGTCTTCTCCGGTTAAATGCATTTGTTTTGAAGATTCGTTCAACGGTATGATCGCTGCCAAAGCCGCACGAATGAAATGCGTGGTTGTGCCGGATCAGCAAATGCGCCATCAATCCAGGTGGAACGCTGCCGACCTGCAACTTGAGACCTTGCTGGATTTTGGAGAGAATGAGTTAAAACTATTGCTATAACTCGCCAGCTTATCATTGAAAGCATGCAACCATGAACAACTGGTTGGGGAAAAAATTGGACACTCAGGGAAATGCTTAAGTAGCAATTAATTTGAATGTGGTATTATTTTCATC
>CAMPJQ010000244.1 GCA_946886925.1 uncultured Terrimonas sp. | reverse complement strand
TCCTTATACAATAAGAAGCAATGGAAATTACTACCACGTATTTCCGGAGGGGAAGGATTTTTATTATTATATTACCGACAGCACCTGCACGAACTTGTTGCGTATGGAAAGGGGAAGCAGGAAAAAAAGAGTAGTGGAAGCCATCATGCACAGAGGCAGCGATGGCATACCCGATACCATTGGTATAAAACATCACAATTTTAGTTTTGATATTGGGCTAAAACGGTTACAGAATGATACTGAAAGATGATTTTTATACTATCACATCCTTAACAGCGAATGGCGAAACTGTTCAGGCATCACTGAAACTGAACCCGGCTCACCGGATATTTGAAGGACATTTTCCCGGGCAGCCGGTAGTACCTGGCGTGTGTATGGTGCAAATGATAAAAGAAATATTAGAAACCGTTTCCGGAAGAAATTTGATGCTACAGCGGTCTGACCATATAAAATTTCTTTCCGTCATGAATCCGGTAGAAACCGGGCCGGTTCAGGCATCTGTTCAGTTCAGCGAAAAGGAAAATGATGAACTGCATGTTGTTGCGTCCCTGAATTGTGAAGAAAGGGTTTGTCTTAAATTAAAGGGCGTTTTTGTAATAATGAACTAAAGGGTAGTTCAGCCAATTAATTGTTTTCTCAACCAGAATGTCCCAGGTCTTTGGTAGGGTTTACCAAATCCCTCACCAACTGTTTCAATTCCTTAATTTCCGGGAAACGGCCCTCTGTTTTTCTGTCGAAAACAGGTTTATTATTGATGCTGATGGTATAACGGCCCGCGGTATCCGATGGCTGAAGCATTATCCCTTTTATATCGGCGGTAAAAGTAGTGAGCAATTCCTGCGCCATATAAGCCGCCCGCAACATCCAGCCGCACTGTGGACAATATTCGATGGTAATTAAGTCTTTCATTGAAGCTTGTATTGTGCTGTAAAACTATAAAAAGAAAACGGCGCATATTAATTCTTTCCCCGTTTTCCCCGCTTTGGTGGTTCAGCCATTATTTCATCCATTGTTTTTAATTTTTCATCGTCTGCTTTCTTTTTTATATAGATTGTGCGATACAGGGTTTGCGAAGGATTTTGCCTGGCTTTTACGGTGATATCTACCTTTTCAACCGTGGGTTCAAAGGGTAACCATAAGCTGTTGCCATAAAATTTTCCGTAGGAAGAAGTAAAAATGAGCTGGGTGCTGTCCATAGGCCGGAAACTACCATTGGAAAGTTTTCCAATTACATTAATGTAATTGTATGTTCCTTTTTTCAGGCTGTCGGTATACAAATTAAAATAGATGCTGTCTGTTTTTTGTGCAAAGACAGTGCTGCAGAAAAATAGTAAAGCTGGTATAAGGAATGTTTTTTTCAAATTTCATCCAATTTATATATTATTATGACGTATAAAGCACTACAAAAGTACAGTTGCAGAAAATATTAAGCCAAATCTTTGCTTTTTTGTAACAAATAGAACAACGCCCTCTCACTGGTCAATGCACGGATTCTTCATGCGCCAGAACGACAAGCTGTGGTAGAGGGATTATGCTTTGTGCTAATGCTGAACAAAAAATTCGTTGCCTGTCACCCTGATTTTGTATTGTCATGCTGAGCCTTGCCATTGTGGTGGGGTACGAAGCATCTATACTGACCGAAGCGAATACAGATTCTTCTCCCGCTTTTGGGCGGGATCAGAATGATAAACTGCGGCAGAGGTGTTGGGCTTTTGTTGTACTGCTGGGCAGGAAACCCGTTGCCTGTCACCCTTGACGAAGCTTACCTACCGCGGGCAGGGAAGGGGATGTACTGATATTGCCAGTAATTATTTTATCTTAGTGCACTATGGCCCCAACTATATTATGGAAACCTTCCGAACAATTTAAGCTCAATTCCAATCTTGCAAAATATATGCAATGGTTAAGCGATAACCTGCAACTCGAATTTAAAACCTATGATGCTTTGTGGGAATGGTCTGTGGAATATTCTGCCGATTTCTGGAAGAGCATTTCGGATTATTTCAAAATCATCCACCATACTCCATACAGTAGCATAATAAGCAATGATCCTATGCCATATACAAAATGGTTTGAAGGAAGTACATTGAATTATGCGGAACATATTTTCCGCAATGCAACAGGTAAACGCCCGGCCATCTTATTTCAATCAGAAAGTCAGCCGCTTGCTGCCATCAGTTGGGAATCATTAAAACATAAGGTAGCAGCATTACAATTTTTTTTTATACAGCAGGGAATACAGCCGGGCGACAGAATTGCTGGCTATCTTCCCAATATTCCTGAAGCTACGATATCGCTATTGGCTGCAATGAGCGTTGGTGCAGTATGGAGCAGTTGTTCACCCGATTTTGGCTCTGCAAGTGTAGTGGAACGTTTTCAGCAAATTGAACCCAAAATATTGATTGCTATTGATGAGTATATGTATAATGGCAAATCTTTTAACCGTATGGAAGATGTAAAAGCCATTAAAGCGGCGCTTCCTTCGGTTGAAAAATTAATACGCATACCCTTTTCCGGCAGCATCATTGAAGAAGAGGACATGGACGGATTTGTATTATGGGGCGAAGTACTGCAAACCCCATATACAGCTTTGCAATTTACTGCGGTTCCTTTTGATCACCCCATATGGATATTATACTCTTCCGGCACAACCGGTATCCCAAAAGCAATTACGCATAATCATGGCGGCGTATTGCTCGAGCATTTTAAATACCTGACTTTTCATAATGATGTTCAGCCGGGAGAAAATTTTTTCTGGTTTACCACTACCGGCTGGATGATGTGGAACTACCTGCATGCTGCCCTGCTTACAGGGGCTACTATTGTATTGTATGATGGCAGTCCCGGTTACCCTGATATCGGTGTGCTGTGGCGGATGACGGCAAATGCAGGGATACATCATTTTGGTACCAGCGCTCCTTTTATTATGGCCTGTAAAAAAGCGGGTATAGTTCCGGGTGAGTGTGGCGATCTTTGCGCATTGCGTTCTGTGAGTTCCACCGGGTCGCCGCTGGCTCAGGAAGGATTTGATTACGTGTATGAAAAAATAAAGGACGACCTGTGGCTGTGCAGTATGAGCGGCGGAACAGATGTTTGCACAGCATTTGTGGGCGGTTGTCCGGTATTGCCGGTATACGAAGGAGAAATTCAATGCAGGGCATTGGGTTGTGAGATGTATGCCTTAGATGAAAGTGGAAACCGCATAACGGATGAGGTGGGGGAAATGGTGATTACCAGGCCCATGCCTTCCATGCCGGTATTTTTCTGGAATGACAAGCAGTTTGAAAAATACCTTTCCAGCTATTTCGAAATGTACCCGGGTATATGGCGACATGGCGACTGGGTGAAAATAACACCACGCAACGGTATTGTTATTTTAGGAAGATCGGATGCTACACTTAACAGGCAGGGCGTACGTATTGGAACAGCGGAAATATACCGGGCAATAGATACGATACCGGAAATTAAAGACAGCCTGATCGTTAATATTGAATTGCCCGGCGGCGGCGATTATATGCCGTTGTTTGTTATAATGAAGGATAGCTACGCTTTAAACCCGGGAATAAAAGAGGCCATCAAAAAAACATTGCGCACTGCTTATTCTCCGCGCCATGTACCCGATGAAATTATTGCGGTTGACGATATTCCCTATACTATTAGCGGAAAAAAAATGGAGGTGCCCGTTAAAAAGTTATTAATGGGTAAGTCATCAGCGCAATCAGTAAACACCGGTTCAATTAAAAACCCTGAATCGCTGGAGTTCTTCAAAACATTTGTAGTGAAGAAATAGAAGTACCAAAAGGCAAAAAACAAGAACCAAACTTGCCGGCAGGCAGGCCTGTCCGTCGCGGCGGATAAAATTCAAAAAATAAATTTCAACCCTCCTTTCGCCACAGTGTACTTGTAGGAATTCAAAAGCCAGCAATATGCCTGTAAATGATACTGATCTCAGATCCCAAACTGATCTCATCTAAAATTTAAAATCTCAAATAACTTATTCTTCCTCATCTTCAGCACCTGGCTTCCGCACATGCCTGTTCCTGAGCCTTACCGCCGGGTTGGTCATGGGGCTGAGCCCTGGCCGTTCATCGCCCAGTAAAATGCCCCAATGCCGGAACGATGTAGTGTGATCAAAAATAATTTTAAGTATGGCAATCATAGGCAACGATAAAAACATGCCCGAAACACCGGCAAGTGTGCCACCTATTATTACGCCAAGGATACTTACCAGGGCATTGATCTTTATTTTGGATCCTACAATACGGGGCATTAGAATATTATTATCCAAAAACTGAACAATCGTGATAACAATCAGCACGGCAAACACATGCCACAATTCAGGGGATGAAGTAAGCGTGAGCAGCACACCGATAATATTTCCAATAAGAGCCCCTACGTATGGAATCAGGTTAAGCACCGCAAAAATAATGGCTATCAGCATGGCATGCTTAATTCCTATGATCATCAAAATACCTCCTAATAATATGGTCATATAGGTTACCTGTATCATTAAGCCGATGAGGTAGCTTTTAACCATTACTTCGGTTTCGCGTAAAGCCGATTCTACCTGTGGATGATCATCCCTGCTGAACCACAGGAAAACAAAACGCAGCAGCAGGTTTTTATAAAAAAGGATAAGAAAAATATAGATGGGAAGTAATCCCATAAATACAAATATACCGGTAAGCGATACGGCGGCGCCGCTGAGGTACGAACCTGCATTGTTCAACAGGTTAGTGCCCTGGTCCTGCAACACTTTTATCTGCTGGTCAGCAGAAAGGTTAAGATTCCTGTTAACCCAGTCGCTCAATGTTTTCCAGTGCTGGTTAAGATTTTTCTCCAATTGGGGAAAATCTTTTACTAATGATGCAATTTGCAGGGACAAAAAGCCCAGTATCAATATTACGATCAATGCTGCAGCTAAAATAACCAGTACGATTGCAATGATCTCGGGTATTTTTATTTTTCGCAAAAACCGGAACATGGGCAACAGCATGAGGCTTACAAAAAACGCCATCAGCAAAGGCATTATGATAGCATTCGCCACAGAAAAAAGGGCTATGATCAAACATAACCCGAGAAGTTCTATGGAACGTTTTACTGTTAAAGGCAATTGATTCATACAGGGAGTATTG
>CAMPJQ010000243.1 GCA_946886925.1 uncultured Terrimonas sp. | reverse complement strand
ATATAATTTATCTTTCCCGCCATCTTTCCTGGATATTTTTTAGCTCCTCCGTTTTGCTGTGTAAAGTCTCTCTCGCTGTATGAAGTCTTCAGACTGCTATAGCGGCGCTTCGTATAGCCGCATTTTATTACCTTCGCATCCAAATGACAGAGAAGATACTTATTCTGGATTTCGGCTCCCAATATACCCAGTTGATAGCGCGTGCCGTTCGTGAAGCGAATGTATACTGCGAGATTACCCCATTTAATAAACCGGTCAGTTTTTCGCCTGAATTAAAGGGCATTATTTTATCGGGCTCTCCTTTTTCGGTAAATGATGCCAACGCTCCGGTTGTTGATGTAGACACCTTAAGTAAAAAGCTGCCCGTGCTTGGTATTTGTTACGGTGCTCAATTAACCGCCAGGGTGTTTGGCGGCAAAGTAGAAAAATCTGAAAAAAGAGAATATGGGAGAGCAGCTCTCAAAATAAAAAAAGAGGATACCATATGGTCGGATGTTTCAGGAGAATCGCAGGTTTGGATGAGCCATGGCGATACGATACTGCAGCTTCCCGGAGGCTTCGAGGTATTGGGGATTACCGACCGTATACCGGTAGCTTCGTTTAAAAAAAATTGTACTGCGGGAAATGTGATATACGGACTGCAGTTCCACCCGGAAGTATTCCATTCTTCTGAAGGAAAAAAATAGTGAGCAACTTTTTAGTTAAAGTATGCGGCTGCAAGCAGGATTGGACACCGGCTCATTTTATAAATGATACCGTTGCCGCACTTAAAAAGCAGATAGGGGAACGTAAAGTGATCATGGCATTGAGTGGAGGAGTGGACTCAACGGTTGCCGCTACATTGATCCATAAAGCCATTGGCAACAGGCTGTTTGGCGTTTTTGTAGACAACGGGGTACTAAGAAAAGGAGAATTTGAACAGGTGTTGAAAACCTATAACGAAGCTGGACTGAATGTTAAAGGAGTAGACGCCCGTGAGCATTTTTATACAAGACTTGCAGGAAAAAAAGATCCTGAAGAAAAAAGGAAGATCATAGGTAACACCTTTATTGAAATATTTGATGAAGAGGCGCATAAAATTGAAGGCATAGGTTTACTTGGACAAGGAACGATTTATCCGGATGTGATTGAAAGTGTCTCCGTACATGGCCCTTCCGTTACCATTAAATCGCACCATAATGTAGGCGGGTTACCCGAAAAAATGCATCTTGAACTGGTAGAACCCTTACGCTATTTGTTTAAGGATGAAGTAAGAAAGGTTGGTCTCGAATTAGGATTACCTTCGCCTATGCTCTCCCGTCACCCCTTCCCGGGACCCGGGTTGGCCATACGGATACTGGGAGAAATAACAGAAGAAAAAGTACGGTTGCTGCAGGAAGCGGACGCTTTATATGTTAAAGCTTTGCAATCTTTTGATTTGTACGATAAGGTATGGCAGGCTGGGGCTATTTTGCTTCCTGTAAAGAGCGTAGGGGTAATGGGTGATGAAAGAACCTATGAGTACACGATTGCATTAAGGGCTGTTACTTCGGTGGATGGCATGACAGCAGACTGGGCGCATCTGCCCTACGAGTTCCTTGCCCATATCTCTAATGAAATCATTAACAATGTAAGAGGTATCAACCGCGTGGTATATGACATCAGCAGCAAACCGCCTGCAACTATAGAGTGGGAATGATACGTCTTATGGTAAAGTTGAAAGTATGAATAAAGCCGGATTTCTTTTTTTGACACTTTTACTATTCATTACACACACCGGTTTTACCCAGGATAGCACAGCAAAAACGACCCGTATTGCATTTTTTGCACCACTTTACCTTGATTCGGCTTTTGATGCATCAGGGAATTACAGGTTCGGTAAAACTGTTCCGCGCTATATAAATGCAGGTTTGGATTTTTACGAGGGAGCAGCTTTGGCAATAGATTCATTAGATAAAGAAGGACTGGAGCTTGACGTTCAGGTATTTGATACCAGGAACAAAACATCCATTTATAAGCTTGCAGATGGTGGTGCATTCAATGATGTGGATCTTATTATTGGCGCTGTTAGCGGCAGTGAATATTTAGACCTTGCTACCATTGCAAGAGAAAAACAAATTCCTTTTGTTTCGGCAACTTATCCCAACGATGGCGGCATCAGCGGAAATCCCTTTGTAATTATTGTGAACTCCAAATTAAATACGCATTTACAGGCCATCTATAACTATGTTTTGCGCAACCTCGGCACCAATAATATTGTAATGTTCCGCAGGCAAAACGCGGCAGACGACAGGGTAACAGAAGTATTTAAGTCGCTTAATGCATCTTCATCCGGCCAGGTCCTCAATATTAAAACCAATACATTAAGTACAGTTTTTACCCCGGAGAAGATAGCCGCTTCATTAGATAAGTCAAGAGAAAATGTAATTATTTGTGGCAGTCTTGATGAGAGCTTTAGCAAGAAACTGATCACGGCCGTTGCATCACTTGCCAAAACCTACAAAATTACGCTGATAGGAATGCCTACCTGGGAAGGCTATCGCGAATTGGAAGCTACTGAACTAAGAACATTACCTGTCATTTATTCTTCTACGTTTTTTAACCCAGGGCAGGAACATGCATGGAGCACTGATTTTTCGCAACAATACGCCATGCGCACCTATTCTTCTCCTTCAGAAATGGCTTTCCGGGGGTATGAAGTAATGTACCTGTTTGCTCACCTCGTTACGCAGTACAATGATGAATTGCTGCAGCATCTTTCAGATAAAAATTACCGGGTGCTTACCGATTTCAATTTCAAACCCATTCATTGGAGTAAGAATAGTACAACACCGGATTATTACGAAAACAAGCACATCTATATTTTACAGCAACTCAGCGATACGCTATCGAAACTAAATTAAATAATTTGTTGTTTGATAGCCATACAAGCAAATGGATTGCTCATCAAAGACCATACTTGTTGTATATGATAAGATTTTTTTTATCGGCCTTTTTTTTATTTTTTTCCGGCAACACACTTTACTCACAATCCCGGCCGGAGTGGCAAGCCATTTTTAAAAGCATTGATGCTGAAGTACAACAACATTCAACCGCTTACGGTAATTTGCAGGAGGCTACAGAAGATATTGGCCACCGGCTAACGGGTTCTGCACAGGGCGCTAAAGCGGAAACATACGCCTTCGAACTTTTAAAATCCTATGGATTAAATGTACGGTATGCTCCTTTTGAAGCGGAAAGCTGGAGCCGGGGTTCATTGTCTGTTGTTATCAACAATAAAAAATATGGGGCGGTTTCACTGGCACATTCACCGGTAAAAGCGAATGTTTCAGGCAGCATTGCCGATATGGGTAACGGGTTGGAAGAGGATTACCTTAATAATCCCGGGGCGGCTAAAGGCAAAATTGTACTGGCTTCGTTGGGTATATTGCCGGGCTCCAAAAGCGGCTTACGCAATTTGCACCGGTCAGAAAAAACAGCATTGGCTATCCGGCATGGTGCAAAAGCCGTTATACTTTTTAACGCTGCGCCGGGTGATATTTTACTTACAGGCACAGCTTCTGTAACGGGCAAGCTAATTAATATTCCGGCGATATGTATAGGTAATGAAGATGGGATACTTTTAAAAAAACAAATGGAATCAGCGCCTGGCACTGCCAGCATTGCTATGACCAACTTTTCTGGTAAAATAAAAGCACGGAATATAATTGCCAGCATTCCCGGAAAAACAAAGCCTGCTGAAAAAATTGTGATTGGAGGGCATTTGGATAGCTGGGATCTTGCTACAGGCGCTATTGACAATGGTATTGGTTCTTTTTCGGTAATAGATATTGCCCGTACTTTTAAAGCATTGAACCTGCAACCTGAACGTACGGTGGAATTTGTTTTATTTATGGGAGAAGAGCAGGGACTGCTCGGCTCAAAAGCGTACATGAAAAAAGCATTGGAGGATGGAACCGCGCCGGATATAAAGTTTATGCTCAACCTTGATATGTCGAATAATCCAAAAGGATATTCAGCCACTACCGGTGACGATAAAGCGCTTTTTCAATCCATTGGCAGCATTGCCCATCGCATTGACACTTCTTTTTCAAATACATTTCGTTCGGGATTTGGTTTACACAGCGATCATCAGCCTTTTATGCTGCAGGGCATTCCAGCAGGAAGTGTATCAGGAAGCCTGAGCAGGGAAGTGCTGAATTGTTACCATGCAGACTGTGATGTTTTTAGCCTGGTGAATGAACAGGAACTGAAGAATACCATACGGTTCAGCGCTATGTTGCTGTACGGGCTGGCCGATGCGCCTGAGTTACAGTCCAAACGCTTAAATGATGATGAACTAAAAGCGGCATTATTACAAAGCAACCTTAAGGAACCATTACAAATTTCAGGCGAATGGAGATGGAAGGATTAACCATAAAAGAAAGCGGCAAGCAATTTTTTCTTACTTCCGCTTCCTTTATCGCTTTATTATTTTATGTTGTCGTACCTGAAGATCGGATCAACCCTGCTGCCGGCCTTTAATTCCATTACAGGATTGAGCAGGCCGTCTTTCAAACCGTATACCCATCCATGAAGATCAGGCGCTTTCTGTTCTGTCCAGGCGTTTTGAATGATGGTTGTTTCCGATAACCTCACTACCTGTTCCATTACATTTAATTCGGACAGCCTGTCACTTCTC
Organism: uncultured Terrimonas sp.; assembly: GCA_946886925.1. Next base: position 491 of record CAMPJQ010000243.1, on the reverse strand, counting down.
GCATCCATGTTTGCAATGGCATCCAACTCTTCCCTGTTGTGGCGGTATACATCTTTAAGGCCCCGGAGCCACATATTCAATAATGCTTTGTAGTCATTATTTGTAATGGATGCTTTTACTCCACCGCAGCCATAATGACCGCAAACCACTATGTGCTTTACCTTTAAAAAATTCACTGCATAATCCAGCACGCTCAACAGGTTTATATCCGTATGAATAACCATATTGGCGATATTGCGGTGTACAAATATTTCGCCAGGCTGAGTACCGGTAATTTCATTGGCCGGCACACGGCTGTCGCTGCAGCCTATCCACAAAAATTCCGGCGTTTGAACCTCCGACAGCCTTTTAAAGTAATCGGGATCCATTGCTATTTTTTCGGTTGCCCATGCTTTATTTTCCAATAATAATTTTTCGTTCGATTTCATTGTAATCTTTTTAAATGAATAACAGAAAGACTTTGGTGTCTTTGAGTCTTAGTGGCATATCTC
>CAMPJQ010000242.1 GCA_946886925.1 uncultured Terrimonas sp. | reverse complement strand
CCCTTACTACCTCTGCATCATAGTTTCTGAATTTCATTTTTCTATTTATGTTTTTTTCCTGGTGCTCGATTGCCGGCATATCAGTTCCGGTTGAAGTACCAGTTTGGGGGACGGTATTTTTGACCACTCTTTATTATTCCTGGTTTCAAAAAACAATTTGGCTGCCTCCTCTCCCATATGAACGGTTTGCTGGTTTACGGTTGATAAGGAGGGTGTAATATACTCACCAAACGCTTCATTGGCAAAACCTACAATGGCAATATCACCGGGAATTTTTTTATTGGCTGATTTAATGGACTGTATGGCGCCCAGAGCAGTAAAATCTTCAACCGCAAAAATGGCGTCAATATTTTGCGAAAACAACTGGTTCATACACTCCCTGCCCGATTCTATACTTACTTTGCCATACACGATCAGGTTATCATCTACCGGTATATTATGAACATTCAAAGCATCAATATAGCCTCTTAAACGCTGATTAAAGATCGTAACATGCTGCTGCCCGCCAATATGCGCAATGCGCACACAGCCCTGCTCAATCAGATGACGGGTGGCATTAAAAGCGCCCTGGTAATCATCCACCACTACCGAAGGCACGCCAAGCGAATCATTGGCCCGGTCAAAAAGAATGAGTGGCACATTTCGCTTTTTTAAAGCGGCATAATGATCCAGGTTAATGGTGTTCTTCGAAATAGAAGCAAGCACACCTTCCACCTGTGAGCGCAGGAAAGTTTCCACTCCCTTTTTTTCAAATTCGTATAATTCGTTAGACTGGTATATGATCACATTGTACCCGTTTTCGCTCATCACCTTTTCTATACCATGAATAACTGATCCAAAAAAATTGATCTCAGCGCTTGGAATGATCACCCCAACGATTTTTGAACGTCCCAACCGCAGCGAAGTGGCTATCTTATTGGGATGATAATTGAGCTTTTTAGCCATTTGCTGTACCGCCTTCCTGGTCGTATCCTTTACAGCCGGATGGTCATTGAGCGCACGTGAAACTGTAGCCACTGCTATATTCAGTTCTCTTGCTATGTCAAGAATAGTGGCCGGTTGACTCATGGGGTATTGCAATATATTTATATGACTGTTACCTGCATCGTATTTAAAACATTATTTCACTACCGGGAAAGCTACGATCCTCACTTTTTGAATTTATCTGCAAGCAATTTTATAAAATACCCTCCAATTACACTTCTTGCCTGGAAGCCTACTTTTTTTCCATTAGTCGTTTCGTGCCAGTCGCTGAGCGGTACCCGGTCGGGAGTTTCATTAACAAAATCATATACAGGTTTCACCAGCGCTGTAAAATCCTCAGCATTATCTGTAAGCGTAGCCGTCCATAATATCCAGTCCGACTTGGTATAAGTCTTCCGGCTGTCTAACGGCAACCCATACCTGTTCTGCTTAGTGAGGTAATATTTTATTTCTTTGCTGTATACCATTTCAGGAAATAAATTCAATCCCAGTATTTTATCCCAAACCAAATTATATTTTTGGCTCCATGTTCCCGGGTTTTCGAAAGTAAGCGAATAATGATCCCCGTCATCAGCAAGCTTCATCCATTTTTCTACCATCTTAGCCGTACTGTCTTTATACTGCTGCGCGATCGCCTTTTCACCCAACTGATCGGCCAGCATGGCATAACAACCCAGCGCCACTATGGCTTTAACCGATAAGTTGGCGTTGCGTGCAATATGACCGGCAAAATCATCCGTACACAATTGGTTCACCGGGTCAAATCCTTCTTTCAGAAGATATCCCGCCCAGGTGCTTAATGTATTCCAGTGCTTTTTTGCATAACTGGCATTACCCTCCGCTTTTGCAATTGCGGCTGTAAGAATGATCATATTGCCCGCTTCTTCCACGGGCATATCTTCTCCATAGGTTTGACCGTTTGCCAATGGGTAAGTGCCCAGGTCGTGTGCTGCAAATGATTTTGTCCATTTTCCGCTCTCGCTATAATAAAAGATGCCATTCAGCATTCCCTTCAGCAGGTCCGGATTATACGTAAGATAAAGCGGCGCGGAGGGGTAGGTTACATCTACCGTATTAATAGACCCATTACTGAAATTCTCTTTCGACAAAAACAGTATTTCACCCTGCGGACTTTTAACTAACTTATGTGCAGCTATGCTTTGGCGGTAAGCAAGAGCGCACAATTGTGCATATTCTTCTCCCCCTGCTTTCAGTGCATCATTGTGCATACTTGTGTTAAACGATTTACATTTCCTTATAATGGCATTATAATCCGTATAAGCCTTTTCCAGTTCTTTTTCGATCGTTGTATTTTTCCCATCCTTCCACCACGCCGGCAGGTTTTGACCAAAATATTGCACGGAGTACACATCATCATAGCCAAGCATGATCAGTTTACTCATTGTATCTCCGGCCACTTTACCCAGGGGTAAAACCGTGTTAAGCATGAACTGCTTTCCTTCTGTTGAGGAAGTATTGGACCGGTATGTGCCCGACAGGAATGCATTAAATGCATATTTTGAAGGCGTGATGTATTGCACAGCCCTGTCTTTTCCGGGCACGGCCACATACATATAGCCCCAGTCTATTCTCAGGTCATCTCCTTTTTTTTGCAATACCGGCTGATCTTTGGTTCCGGCTTTTAATATACTTAAATCGCCGGATTTATACCCGCTGGCAACTACCGTTTCGGATCCGGTATTTACAGCCAGCGCAGTTGAGGCGCCAAAATAAAGCTCCACATCGTGTTTGGCCCCGTCATTGGAAACAACAGCGGCAGTGAGGTAAGACACAGGCCGGGATAATACATTAAGATCATTCATTAAAAGGGGTGAAGTGAAAGAAAGTGTTAGGTTTACAGGTCCACAGCCAAATTCATATATGGTTTGCGTAGCATTTAACATCACTTTCTTTTGTTCAGCCAGCATTATACTTTTACCGGCAGGCGATTTTACTTCCCTAACAATTCCCACATCAAGTGAAGCGCCACCTGCGGTATTGGCAACATGAACAGCCAGCACATTCTTACCTTTCACTAATTTTTTTGCAGCAGATTCAGGCAATGGGATATAGTGATACCTGCTGAGCCATCCTGTATGATCGTAAATCTTTTCACCATTAAGGTATATCTCAGCATTGTCATCGTGAAGGAGCTTAAGAAACAGCCCGTTCACATCTCCACCGTTCCATACAAAACTGCGGCGCACCCATATATCATGTGATTTCCATAAGGTCTTCGCAGTGGATTCATTATCGCCGAATGGCGCCATTCCTTTTTTCCAGACGGCATCATTAAAGCCGGTATTTGTCCACCCGTCAGCAGGTTTCTTTTCTGTATATGCTGCTTCAAATGGCTTTTCATCCCCCGGGAGAATGATGCTATTGTATTCTTTTCCGGGATCACCCAAAAACCTGTATGTTTTTCCATCTACTTTTATCAGCCCCAGTAATGACTGATCCTTGCCTGTCCAATGTTTGGTGGGAGCTGCATTTAACTGATCCGTGAAAGACCATATACTGAAATAAGGATCATGTGTTATTAACGGATAAGCAGGAGCACGAAGATCCTGGGCTGCCAATAATCCAAAAGAGAAACAAAAGGCAAGCAAAGCACAAACTTTTTTCATTTTCCTCGTTCTTGTTTATTCAAAAAAATTGCTACCCCCCCGCAGGAACGGGCAGCCTCGTTTCCGTTTTTACAGGTGAGCCAAACCGGGGCGTACCATCGCTGTTCCAGGTAAAAGGTTGTGCCCTGGGCGAACGATGTCCGCCACAACCTTGTCCGGGCAATGCATTGGCATGATACAATATCCAATCTTCCTTACCATCGGGTGATTTAAAAAATGAATTATGTCCCGGCGCATACACACCATTTTCTTTGGATTGTTTAAACACAGGAAGGGACGCCTTTTCCCATGCAGCAGTGTCCATCAAATTATCTGAGCCGGTAAACCGCAATAAGCCCAATGCGTAATAGTCGGTCCAGCAGCCGCTTGCAGAGAATACGATAAACAGCTTGTTGCCATTGAAGAGGGCCTGCGGCCCTTCGTTTACACTTACATGTGGTGGATTATCCGCATCATTCAAATCACCATGTGTTTCCCATTCCAGTTCAGGTTTTGAAATGCATACCCTTCTGCCATCAATTGTCCATGGATTTTTCATTTTCGCGATATAAATATTCTGCTGCCCGTTCACGTCTCCTTCCCAGCCCGACCAGATCATGTACAACTGTTTGTTGAAAAAGAAAACGTTTCCATCAATGGCCCATTTATCGGCCACGTCGGCAACTTTTCCCTTAAACTCCCATTCGCCGGTCATCGGATCTGCTGATTTATTCTCGAGCACGTACATCCGGTGATTGTTGTTGTTTCCATCATCAGCGGCAAAATATACATACCACTTGTTTTCGATAAAGTGAATTTCGGGGGCCCAAAGTTGCTTTGAATACGAGGTACCCGGCGGTGGCGTAAAAATGTCTTTTTTTTCGGCATGTTCCAGGTCGGCCAGGTTCTTGGTTTTCCATATTGCGATCCGGTTGCCCAGGGTATGTGTATAGTAATAATAACCATCCTTATAAAAGGAAAAGGGATCCGCACCGGAAGGCAGCAGCGGATTGCTGAACATATGCTTGTTACTATCCTGCGATTGGGTTTTGCAGGAAATAAGCAATACGGGGATAAGAAACAGTATCAGAATGAAGTGCTTCATCTGAGTTGTGGCTTTTTATTTATGGTTTATGTAAACCTGTTAGGTCTGTTCAGCGGCAAAGCAACCCGGCAGACCTGACAGGTTGGCCTACTTCATCTTCACCAGGTTTTTATTATACAACTGCTGATGCAATTGCTTCAGCTTTTCCAAAGGCATTTTCATTATCTTCCTGTCGTAGGTCATCAACCCGTTTACCTCAACTTCCACGTCGGTTGTTTGTGTGTATATTGCCGCCGAAAGACCTAAGGAAATGAGTGGTGTAAGATCATTGATCAGACGTGTATAACGGTCAAGCAGCTCATCGCTGTTTTTAAAGCTCTGGTATCCCCAGTTGTTTTTATCCTGCCAGGTATGCCCGTCAACCGGTAGCCCCAGTCCGCCAAATTCACCCAGCACCAGTATTTGCTTATCCCCGAATATTTTGGGCGCCGGCATTTGCGGATCGGGATAATTATGAATATCAAGAATATGACCCGCAGT
>CAMPJQ010000241.1 GCA_946886925.1 uncultured Terrimonas sp. | reverse complement strand
TGCACGGAAAACTGAAACTATCTGTTTAAATGATCTATAACGCATTTGACCTGGACAGCTATTACGGCTATGATCTTTCGAATTATATTTTTACATCCGCTGTTAACGATTACCAGGTTAAAAACGACTGGAACTATTCGCCATCCCATAAATTTAACTTGAACTGGGGTCTTCAATATATCTGGCACCAGTTTAAACCCGGCGCAGGCGATATCACAAGAGGGATCCAGGAATTTAAAACAAAAATAAACAAACAATTTGCCGGCGAAGCTGCTGTCTATCTAAGTTCAAGCTTCAGAATAAGCAGACGCCTTCGTGCTACAACTGGTTTAAGGTACAGTTATTTTAACCAGGTAGGTCCCACTGAAAGAGTAATGTATGACGACAATGGCAATCCAACAGGAGAAACAGAATTATATAAAAAAGGCCAAAGCATAGCGCGTTACCAATACCCAGAGCCCCGTTTAAATCTGGATTATAGGATGTCAGCCCTTTCAAGTATAAAGTTTTCGTATACCAAAACCATCCAGTACCTGCATTTGGCCACAACCAGTGGTGCAACTTTTCCCAGCGATATCTGGATACCGGCCGGACAAATTGTTCAGCCTGGTATCGCACAACAAGTTTCTATAGGTTATTTTAGAAACACCCGCAACAATATGTACCAGCTTAACCTGGAAGCCTATTATAAAAAATTACAGAACCAGATAGAATTTAAGCAGGGAGCCCAGCTACTGCTCAATCAGAATATTGAAGGCGAAATGATGTTCGGACAGGGAAAAGCATATGGAATAGAGCTGTATGCCGAAAAGAAAAAAGGGAAGTTAACCGGATGGGTTGGCTATACATTAAGCAAAACACAACGGAAGTATGCTGAAATGAACAACGGCAATCCATTTCCGTATCGTTATGACAGAACACATGACCTAAGCGTCGTTGCGAATTATACCCTGACCCCGAAATGGAATTTTTCAACAGTTTTTGTATTTGGCACCGGCAACGCACTTACTATGCCTACAGGAAGAGTGAATTATAATGTGGGCTACAACGTAAGCCAGCGTACCGCCTCGTTTACCAGCATGAACCAGTATGAGGAGATCAATAATTATCGCCTGCCTGCGTATCACCGACTTGATATTTGCGCTACCTACACACCAAAGCCAAAAAGAAAAAAGCGATTCAGCAGCAGTTGGAATTTCAATATATACAATGTTTATAACCGGCAAAATCCCTATTTTATATATATGGACATCAATCAATCTGAAAGATCCCTGCAGGGTAAAATGGTGTATCTCTTTCCCATTACCCCTGCTGTTGGATGGAATTTTAAATTTTGAGGTATGAATGATTCAAAGAAGACCCTGCATTTTTACCAGCCTGTAAACCCAAACAAATTAAATTACCGGATCTGTTACCCGGCTCTGAACATGGCAATGATTGGCATGCTGCTGCTTTTTACGGGTTGCGAAAAAAACTTTGACATAGGGCTCGATCACAACGAGCCTCAACTGGTAGTAGAAGCTTACATTAACACCGAAATACCAGAATACAATTATGTTATCCTCAGCAAAAGCCAAACCGCTGAAAATACCGAAATTACCAGCATCCCTGTAAAAAATGCCCTGGTCAAAATATCAGAAGGCAGCTTAATGCAGAACAATACGATTGCATGGGACAGAAACTCCACTGTAATTTTAAAAGAAACCACGCTTCCCGATGTTCCGGCAGGCATCAGCGATGGGATTTATACCGACCCTAAACTGCAGACCGACCCCTCACAGGCCCTGCGGGGGATTTCCGGAAAATATTATTTACTGGAGATTGAACTAAATGGTGAAACGTATACCGCCACCGCTCCTTTATTGTACCCAATACCAATAGACCGCCTGAGTACCGATTATCATTATACCGATAAAGATGGAAGCAACAAAGGCCGCATTACGGTGCACTTTAAAGATCCGGATACTACCGGCAACTACCAGTTGTTTTACTGGCGGCACAGTGATAACAAAGAAAGTTTTGGCTGGGGCAGCCTGGGCACCAGCAAAAGGATCATTAACTCGGATGAAAACAACAATGGCAGCTATATGCGCCTTACGAACTCTTATGGGTTTGTAAAGGGAGACAGCATCACCTATTATATGGCCAACGTAACAAGAGATGTATATGATTTCTGGGACAGTTACAACAAAGCGCGCAACAGCAATGGCCCCTTGTCTACACCCGTATCTTTAACGGGCAATATTAGCGGCAATAACGTAACAGGTTGTTTCAGCGGGCTGGCCATCAGCTCTGCAACCATTGTAATGGATTAAGACCAATATCTGTTAAAAAGATAATTTCTAAAAGGTTTTCATTATATGAATTGTATGGTATTGGAATTTACACTACATTAAACTATTTCAATTTGTTGAAATGGATATCCCATGAGTGGACTGTTTATACTATTACAGGTGGATTGCAAGATGCAACATCCCATTCGGGCTTCGCGGATAGAAAAACAGTAACAGATCATTCTTTTACATAAAGATCATTATTTGTGAACACAAAAATCATCCTGAGCCTCTGCATACTTACTACGCTGTTTTGCGCTAATACACACCTGCATGCAGCAGACACATTGATCGTCAGTTATCAAACCCGTAACAGCGATAATAAAATTATGGTAAAAAAGGAGGCTGTCAATCCCAAAAAAATAGGCATAGTGGTTATAGACATGTGGAACTGGCATTGGTGCAAAACTTCGGCTGCCCGTGTAAGTTGTATGGTGCCCCGCATGAACAAGTGCCTGGAAATCGCCAGAAAAATGGGTATGCAGGTATTTCTATGCCCCACCGACGTGGCGAACAATTATGCCGGAACAGCACAACGTGAAAAAGCCATTGCAGTAAAGAAACAACAATTACCTCCCTCCCTGAATCTTGAGTGCCCGCATCCCGGTTACGGTGGATGTATGTGCGGCGAAGATAACTGCGTAGGCAATTATGGATGGGACGGAATGGATGAATCTCTGGTCATAGGCAGGGAAGACATTATCTCTTCCGGGCCGGAAGAACTGTATGCATTATGTAAGGAACAGGGGATAACGCAGCTTTGGTATATGGGTGTACACACCAACAATTGTGTACTTGGAAAACCCGAAGGAATGAAAAATATGATGAATTATGGCTTTAAATGCGCGTTAGCAAGAGACCTGCAGGACCCGGAAACTTTTTATGATCCTGAAAAAGGAATTACTCCGGATGATAATAACTCTAGGGTAGTGGCGCATTTTGAAAGGTATCTTGCCCCCAGTATAAACTTTGTTTCGGTATTGAAGGAAAACAAATTATGGAGTGACGAATGGATCGTTGATCCCGTAAGGATTACACCCTGGGGCAAACCCGAACGATCTCACCAGTTTACCGGCAAGCAGGTGGTTACCCTAACAACACCATTAAATGATGGCGCTAAAATTTATTATACAACCGATGGAATGGCGCCAGGCACACAATCCAAATTATATGTGAAGCCTTTTGAGATAACAGGTACGACTACCATCAGAACAATAGCATACCGCAACGGTAAACCAACAAATATGGAAAGTACCGCTTATTTCACAAAGTTGCCCGCCATTCCCCCTCTTCCCCACATTTATCTGGCCGACCTTGAATTGCGCGAAGCCAACAGGTTTTCCCGGCTGCCTGAAATGAATCAGGCAATAACAAAAACGAAATTAAAAATTCACAACAAAGCATTTGATAAAGGTATTGGCACATCGGCTCCTTCCTTTTTAACATACGAACTAAAGCCTGGTTATACTTCCTTTGTAGCACAATGCGGCATAGACGATTTCCTGGCAGACAGAAACGATGGAAGAGAAATAGCCAAATTTCCCAGTGTAATTTTTAAAATATTTATAGACGGAAAGCTCGTTGACGAAAGTCCTGTTATGCGTAACAGTCAATGGCCATGGAGTTTTAATATTTCTATTCCTCCCGGTAGCAGGGTTATTAATCTGGTGGCGGCAAATGCAGGAGATGGGAGCTTTTACGACTACGCCAATTGGGTAAATGCAGGATTTGTTACCGCTAAATAATTATAATATTCTACACGCATATTACAGATGGGCTTAGCCAGGAAATGGGGAAATCATCTTGATTATTATGAAAGCCAGGAAAATGAAAGACAATATAATTATATAGTCAGGCGGCGCAACCGATGCGTTCAAAAAAAGCGGATTAAGTATCACAGGCGAACGGCTATTTCTTTTTCCTTCAGGTGGGCTTTCAGATCAGGAATGCTTATTTCCTTAAAATGAAAAATGCTCGCGGCCAATGCAGCATCAGCTTTTCCTTCATTAAAAACAGCTACAAAATGTTCCATGGTTCCACCGCCTCCGCTGGCAATAACGGGTACGGGTAACAGCGTTGACAATGTGCGTGTAATATCCAGTGCAAAACCCTGTTTGGTTCCATCATGATTCATAGACGTTAACAGAATTTCTCCCGCACCAAGTTCCACGGCCTGCTTCGCCCAATCCACACATTTCATTTCAGTTTTCGTTCTTCCTCCATTAAGGTATACATACCATTCTCCGTCATCTTCCTTGCGGGTATCTATAGCCAGCACCACGCACTGGCTACCAAATTCTTTTGCCAGTTCATTAATCAATTGTGGATTTTTAAATGCGGCCGTATTCACAGAAATCTTATCCGCCCCGTTTTGTAACAATACATTTACATCTTCCACGCTACTTATGCCTCCGCCTACTGTAAAAGGAATATTGATATGATGCGCTATGCGGTTAGCCAGTTCACTCAGGGTTTTTCTTTTTTCAACCGTTGCGGTAATATCTAAGAACACCAGTTCATCGGCGCCCTGTTTAGCATACAATGCACCCAACTCCACAGGGTCGCCTGCATCGCGCAGGTTTACGAAATTGGTACCTTTTACCGTACGTCCATCCTTAATATCAAGACAGGGAATAATGCGTTTGGAAAGCATAGAATGATTTGAGATTTTAAATTTATGATTTGAGATTACCTGCCTGGCTTTTTTCTTTAAATTTCTGACCTTTTATTGTGGATTTGTTTAGGTAGGTAATAAATCCTGCTATTCCCTGGATAGTTTTTCATATTCATCAATTAATCCGAGGCCCTCAATCCTGTCGATATAATTATTATCAACCGAACGATACAAC
>CAMPJQ010000240.1 GCA_946886925.1 uncultured Terrimonas sp. | reverse complement strand
ATTGGTTTGATCAAACGGCACCTGATCCATTCCGCATATGGGGCCGGTGCCTGGTTTGTCGCTTACAATTTGTGGGTGCATGGGACAGGTATAGGTTTGCTTTTTTGCCGTTTCTGTATGCGTTTTGGTTTCCTTACTGCCACAGGAAGACAAGCCTACAAGTCCTGCCAGCAGTAAGACGGCCACTATTTTTATTTTCTGTTTCATTTTGAATTACTTGATGTTAGTTTGATAAAACTTTCGTTATCTACCAGGAAGCTGGCATTTTTGGCAATCTGCCAATCGCCAATAAAATCTTTTATTTCCATCATGCCATTTACCTTAATGCCGGTTTGTACCTGTTTGGGTACAAAAACATTGTTCTCTTTTTTAAATACCACAGCTTTTGTTCCCAGTTGCAGCACGGCATTTTGAGGCAGCCAGTATGCACCATTTTTTACTATCGGTATATTAGCAGTAAGCAATTGCCCTGGCTTTAAATCAGTACCAGATAAGTACACCCGTGCCACAGTAAAGCTTTCGCCATTTTTTAGCGTAGGTATAATTAAGCCAATGCTGCCGGCTTTTATATCATTGGGATTGGCAACGGTATGATACACCAACTTTTGTCCCCGCTTTACTTCTGCTGCCAGTGTAGGAGAAAACGAAAATTCTGCTACCAAGCTATTGTTTTTGTAAAGGGTAAAAACCGTTTCGCCTGCACCCACATATTGCCCTTCCCGGATAAGCACTGGTGTTGGGTTGATGGCTTGTTGGGTTGCAGTAGTGTTGGACGCAGAAGCATCGCTTCCCATTCCGCGACCCATACCATCAGAGGATGATGTAGATGGAGAAGGCATGGCAGTACCGGAAGAAGCCCCCCTGGCAGCTACATTCTTTTCTACGATATAACCACTGACCGTGCTGTAAACGGGCACACGGTATAAAGGCTTTCCGGTTTTAAGGACTTGATTGATTTGTGCCGGTTGCATACCCAATAAACTCAATCGCTGTTTTGCTCTTTGAAGCAGTGAAGCATCATTATCGCTTCTGCTGATGTAAATGAGTTCTCGTTGTGCTGCTGCTAAGTCAGGTGAATAGATTTCCATAATTAGCTGTCCTTTGCTCACCAGCTGGTAATTGTATTTGATATACATTCTTTCAATTCTTCCTGCCACACGGCTGGAAATACTTTCCTGACGCCTGGTGTCATAGGTAACGATACCCTGCACCGGCAAAGAAAAAATGCGGCTTCCGCTCTCTGCGGTAATGGTACTGATATTTGAAACGACTTGCTCATTCACCGGTTTCAGCAAGGGCAACAAGCTACTGTCCAAATGCAGTTCGTTGGAACTGCTCATGGGTACTAAATCCATGCCGCAGATGGGGCATTTGCCGGGCTGGTCCTGCACAATTTGCGGGTGCATGGGACAAGTATATTTTGTTGCTTCACTGTGGTTATGTGTAGCTACTGTTGTAGTCGCTGTTTCAGTTTTTTCCTTGCAGGAAAAAACCAACAGCACCAATAGCAACGATATAAATGTTTTACCTGAATAGTTCCTTTTCATAATCAACGATCATTTGAAATAATTTTTGTTTTTCGTCCAGCACATCAAGCTGCATCATATTCAATGCTTCCCAATTGTCGAGAACCACAGTAAGCGCTAGCTTGTTTTCCTGGTAAGTAATGAAACTGGCATCAAAGGTTTTTTGCAAGGCAGGTATTACTTTTTCTTCCATTGATTTTATGCGTTGCTGCATCGTTTGTATTTCTGCCTGCATACCATACAACATGCCTTGCGTTTCCTGAAGCATGGCAGAGCGTTCCTGTTTCATCGCTTGTATATTGGACTGCATGGATTTGATCTCGGACTGGTACATTTTTTTTGACCAGGGAGCAATGGGTATAGACACCATGCCCATTACGCTGTATGCCTGTGGCATCATGGAAGACAGTGGCGACATATGATCGAACTGAATGCGAAAGGTTGGTTTTCGTTCCAGCTTCATGGCTTCAATATTGAGCTGCATGGAGTTAATGCTTTCATTCATCCGCAGCACATCTTTTCGCTGTGCAGAAAGATTTGCCGTATCATAAAAAGCGGCCGCCACAAAGCGGGGTTCGTACGTGGTATCAATCCGAAAATCGGTATTACCTGGACAGTTCATTAAAGCATTAAGATAAGCTTTTGCCTTTGCGATATCGCCTTGTGGCATGAGCCGCATATTGCGGTTCTTTTGTATTTCCGCTTCTGCTCTATACATCGTGCTTAACTGTGACTGATTGTAAGGATACCGTACTTCTTCAATCTTCTTCATCATCTCCAGCACTTTTTCGTTTTGCTGAATAACGTTGATTTTTTGCAGGGCTATCAGCCAGATGAAATACTGTGTTTTTGCCTGTGCCTTTAAATCATTCAATGTAACGGAACGGTTTGCGTTTTCAATATTGCTCTGTGACTGTATATAGTTTTTCTTTGCCTGCAGTTTTTTCCCGTTCGGAATTTCCTGTTCCAGACGAAACATTATAGAACCTTTATCCCGGTCATCCATTATTTTTTGAAAAGGATAAGGTGTCATAAACGTACCTACTCCAACCATTGGCGGCATCCAGGCAGTGGCTGCATCAGCGCTGTATTTATAGCCTTCAGCCCTTAATCCGTAAGTTTTGAGCAGGATATTATTGCTGTCTATTTTTTGTATGATTTCCGGCAGGCTTAATACTTCGTTTTGTTGTGCCAGGGCACAAACCGGAAACAGTAAGACCAACCCTATATAGTTTTTAATGTTTAACATCATACACCTCCAGTTTTCCATATTTTCGTAATTCATATTCCTTTGCCATTAAAAAAATGAGTGGCGTTACCAGCAGGATATGAATAGCCGAAGTAAATACACCGCCAATCATGGGCAGTACCACCGGCTTCATGACATCGGTTCCTACACCGGTTGCCCATAGCACCGGCACGAGACCAAACAGTGAAACACAAACGGTCATTATTTTGGGACGTAACCTTTTTGCTGCACCCTGAATTACATACTCACGTAGATCATTTTTGGTAATCGTTTCACTGGAATTGCCTTTGAGTTTGATTAATTGCTGCATGGCATCGTTCAGGTAAATCACCATCACGATGCCGGTTTCCACGGCGATACCAAATAAGGCAATAAAGCCAACAGCAACTGCCACCGATAGATTGACGCCCCAGAAGTAAATAATATAAGCACCGCCGATGAGGGCAAAAGGGACGGTGATGAGGCTTAAGAACGCTTCACGAATGGAATGAAATGCGAAGTATAAAGAGAAGAAAATAATTACCAGCACAATAGGAGCAATCCACATGAGCGTTTGCTGCCCTCTGATTAAATTTTCATATTGTCCGCTCCATTCCAAAAAATAGCCAGCCGGTAAAATTCCTTTTTGTTGATTGAGCTTTTCCATTGCTTCTTTTACCGTGCTACCCAAATCCCGGTCTCTTACGTTAAACAACACTGCACCCCGCAGTAAAGCGTTTTCGGAATTAATCATCGGTGGACCATCTTCAAACTTTATGTCTGCTACGGCACTTAATGGCACTTCGCCAAAAGCGGCAGGTTGAAGCGGTATCCGTTTAATGTTCTCTACGCTGTTTCTGTAATCCTGCGCCAGCCGCACATTAATGGCAAAACGTTGTCTGCCTTCTACCGTTTGTCCGATAGGTGCACCACCCAAAGCCGTTTCCACCGTTTGGTTTACATCGTCCACACTCAAACCATAGCGAGCTAAATCGGCACGGCGAACATCAATAGCAAGATATTTTCCGCCGGTAATAGGCTCTACATACAAATCCGCTACTCCGGCAGTTCCTTCCAGTGCTGTTTTTACCCGCTCGGAAACTGCTACAATAGTATCGAGGCTTTGTCCATATACTTTAATGCCTACATCGGTACGGATGCCGGTGGAAAGCATATTAATACGGTTGATGATGGGCTGCGTCCAGCCGTTGACCACACCGGGAATTTGCAGTTTGGCATCGAGTTCTTTGATGATGTCTGCCTTGGTAAGTCCTTCCCGCCATTCTTTATGCGGTTTCAGCATAATAATGGTTTCAATCATGCTGATAGGTGAGTTATCTGTAGCCGTATTGGCTCTGCCGGCCTTGCCCAAAACCTTTTCTACTTCAGGTACCGATTTGATGATTTTATCCTGCACCTGTAGTATTCTTTTTATTTCGGAATTGGAAACATCCGGCAGCGTAACGGGCATAAACAAAATGCTTTGCTCGTCGAGCGGCGGCATAAACTCCGTTCCCAGACTTCTTAATAGAGGAATGGAAATAAGCAGCGCCAGGATATTGATGGCAAGTGTGGTTTTTCGCCATTTCATTACCCAATGAATAATTGGGGTATAAATTCGTTCCAAAAAGCGATTTACCGGATTGGCACTGTCGGGGCGGAATTTTCCTTTCATAAAAAAAGAAATCAGCACCGGCGCCAGTGTGAGTACCAGTAGAGCATCTACCATCATAATAAATGTTTTGGTAAAGGCTATGGGATGAAACATTTTTCCTTCCTGGCCGGTGAGCAAAAACACCGGAAGAAAAGAAGTAATGATGATAACGGTAGCAAAGAAAACACCCCTGGATACCTGCTTGCTGGATTTTTCAATGATGGCAAGCCGCTCTTCTTCGGTAATCCAATTTTCTTTTATCTTTTTATTTTTCCTGCGCCAAATCATAATTCAGTTTTATTTTTTTGTTCTTGTTGCCAATGAGCATAGCGGTCTGCCAGGTGCTTGTAGGCGTTTTCACTCATCACAATGCCATTGTCCACAATAACCCCGATGGCGAGTGCAATACCGGTTAGCGACATAATGTTGGAAGAAATACCAAAAGCATTCAATAAAATGAAGCTGATGGCAATGGTGATGGGAATTTGGATGACAATACTCAAGGCACTGCGCCAGTGAAACAGGAAAATGATAACGATAAGCGATACCACTATCATTTCCTCAATTAGCGTTCCTTTGATAGAAGAAATAGATTGTTGAATGAGTTTACCGCGGTCATAAACAATATCAAATTTTACACCCTGTGGGAACCCCTTTGCCACTTCCTGCATTTTAGCTTTTACGTTCTCAATTACTTGGGCTGCATTTTCACCGTAGCGCATTACTACAATGCCGCCTACCCGTTCTCCTTCACCGTTCTGGTCAAAAATGCCCAGCCTTGTTTCTCCAC
>CAMPJQ010000239.1 GCA_946886925.1 uncultured Terrimonas sp. | reverse complement strand
TTGACGCTGCTGATGATGCCATCTGTCTTAAATCGCATGATAAAACCAAAAGAAATGAGAATGTAGAGATACGGAATAACGTAGCCCGGTCAAGCGCCAACGGTATCAAGTTCGGAACAGTGTCGGCAGGAGGATATAAAAACATCAGGATCGTCAATAATAAAGTGTACAATACCCTTAGGTCTGCTTTTACTATTGCTACTCCGGATGGAGGAATTGTAGAAGATATATTTGTTGACAGCCTGTATGCTTATCATACGGGAAATCCTATTTATTTGCGGATTGGTGCCAGGTGGAACAATGAAAGGATAGGTTCCATAAAAAATGTAACCATCCAAAATTTTTATGCTGAGATCACAGAAGAAAAACCCGATGCAGGTTATGAAATCGAAGGCCCTGTAGAGGATAATCCAAGAAATATTTCTCCGTCCGGTATTGTTGGACTAAAAAACATGATAATAGAGGATGTGAAATTAAAGAATATAGAAATTTCATACCCTGGAAATGGCAATCCCAATTATGCCCATCGCGGAACTTCGGCAAAAGAATTGAGCCGGAAATGGAAACGGCGTACCCCGAATTTTCTCAATTCAAAGAATTGCCTGCATGGGGATTCTTTATCAGGAATGCCAGAAATATTTCTTTCGAAAATGTAAAGCTGATTGCACGCAACAAAGATTACAGACCTGCGATAGTTATGGATAATGTAACCGGGTATTCCTTTAAAAATATCCAGATTAAAGAACCCGGTGTTAGAAAGAAAAATCAAATCGTTAAGAATAATTCAAAATAAGCGTACTGATTCCACAGTGTATCTGATTTTGTATGAGAGGTTTAAAAGATAAAATTATTGTAATTACCGGAGGGTTGGGCGACCTGGGTTATGCTACAGCCATTCGAATGATAGAAGAAGGATGCAGGGTTGCTTTGTTTGATATTAAACCAGACAGCGATAACAAAGCTTCAGCCATTGGCGCTCATTTCCAGGCAGTGGACATCAGTAATGAATTTGCAGTAGAAAGGGCCTGCGCATCTGTGGAAAAAGAAATGGGGCCTGCGCATATTCTCATTAACACGGCTGCCTGTTTTATATTTAAAGGTGTGGAAGCAGGTGCGGAAGAATGGCAGCAGATCAATGCCGTGAATATTGGCGGCACTTCGCTGATGGCAAAGTATGCAGTACCGCAGATGAAAAAGAACCGGGGCGGCAGCATTATCAATTTTTCTTCGGTAAGTGGTTTTATCGGGCAATCTAATTTTGCAACATACAATGCTACCAAGTTTGCCATCCGGGGATTGACCAAGTGCTGGGCGCAGGACCTGGCGCCTTTTAACATCAGGGTAAATACCTTATGCCCGGGATATATTTATACAAAGGCTTTTGTTGATTCGTGCGAAAAGTTGGGTTTGAACATAGAAGAAGAAAATAAAAGGGCATCGGCGATGCATTTGCTGAACAGGCAGGGAAAGCCGGAAGAAGTAGCTGCTGCTGCCGCCTTTCTTGCAAGCGAGGATGCCTCATTTATTACAGGAAGCGATTTGATTGTAGATGGTGGTTATCTGGCCAAATAAAACAAATACTTTAATGATTAATTGACCTGGTATGAAATTAATAGATATCTCACATCCGCTGGAACACGGGCAGCAAACCTTTCCTAGCGATCCGAAACTGAGCATTATACCACATGGCAATACCAAAACCCTTAGGTACAATATAACACAGATCAGCATGGGTTCGCACCAGGGCACACACCTGGATGCGATGTGTCATTTTTTAGATGATGGCAAAACCTTAGACCAGATGCCGCTGGAATGGTTCTATGGCCCGGCACACCTGCTGCGCATACCCAAGCAGGCAAATGAAGAATTAAAAGTTGAAGATTTCCTGCCTCACGAAAAGCTATTAACGCCGGGCGCCCGCATCATTTTTGAAACCGGCTGGCACAAGCATTTTGGGAAAGACTATTTTTTCAGCGACTTCCCTTCGCTTACGCAGGAAGCCGCAAAATACCTTGCAGAAAAAAATATACGAATGCTGGGCATGGATATGCCTACACCGGGCAAAGACTGGTTTGAATTGCACCATGATATATTATTGCCGAAAGAAATTGTGATCGTGGAAAGTTTGGCCAACCTTGATAATGTGCCCGATCAATTTACTTTTATCGGGTTTCCCCTCAATTTTAAAGGACGGGATGGCTCTCCTATACGTGCAGTGGCTATGATAAATGATTAGTAATGCAAATCGTTTGTATTTTAAACAACTGTTTTCGAAAAGTATGAGTGGAGTACAGGTACAGCCGGAAACCATGCGAACGCTTTTTTATCCGGAGCACAATTGTCTTAAAGTAAACTTTCAACCGGTTCCGGCATTTTCCGATAATGAAGTATTACTGAAAGTGGCTGCATGCGGCATTTGTGGAAGTGAACTGGAAACTTTCAAATCGGGAAGCAGCAGGCGTATGCCCCCGCTTATTATGGGACATGAGTTTTGCGGGGAGGTGGTTGCTGCAGGTAAAGCGGTGAAAGAATGGACAAGTGGTTCCCTGGCAGTGAGCAATTCCATTGTATCCTGCGGTAACTGTGCCTCATGTAAAGCGGGCAGAACCAACCTTTGCGAATACAGAAAAGTTTTTGGAATGCACCGGAACGGCGCCTTTGCCGGGTATGTAAATGTTCCGGAACAATGCCTTATACCGCTTGCTTCGGGTGTTGATCCCCGTGAGGCCTGTCTTTCGGAGCCATTGGCCAATGGCGTTCACTTAGTTAAGCTTACGCGGCATATAGCGCTTAAGAACATTCTGGTTATTGGCGCCGGCCCTATAGGTTTAATGGCCCAGCAGGCATTTCAAACATTAAGGAATACCAATACCATTGTTGCAGATATACGAAATGAGCGGCTTGCCGTGGCAAAAAAATTGGGTGCTGCAGCAGTAATTGATGCTGCCGATTGCGATCTTAATGATGCATTGGAGGGTATTATGGGTGGAGAAGCGATTGACCTGGTGGTAGATGCTGTAGGTTCGCCAGACACCAGTTACAAGGGGTTGCATGCGGTTCGCGGTGGCGGAGCTTTGATTGTGATTGGCTTGCATGAAAACAGCAGATCGCTTTACAGTTATGATATTGTACTTGCTGAAAAACAGGTTTTGGGAAGCTATGCCGCTACCAGGGAAGATATGCGTGACGCGCTGGATCTTATCACTTATAAAAAAGTGGATGTTTGTTCATGGGTGCACTATTATACCCTGGATAACGGTATTGCTGCATTTAACGATATGAAGGAAGCAAAAGGCGATCATATCAAATCGGTTTTGGTGATGGATGAAATGGATTGATAGCGATAGCAGCCATCGTGCAATCAAACAGTATAGCGGTCAAAATGTATTATACCTGATTTACCTCAACAGCAGCATTACATTTTATGCGCAAAGGAAAAGTATTTATTACCGATTATGGATTTGCAGACCTGCAACAGGAAACGAACATTCTGAATGCGGGGGGATACGATGTATGCTTTGCGAAATGTACAACAGAAGAGGAGATCATAGCACAGGCTACTGATGCAGACGCGTTGCTGGTACAGTGGGCGCCGGTAACTGCAAAAGTGATTGCGCAGCTTAAAAAATGCAGGGCAATTGTAAGGTACGGCATAGGTGTGGATAATATTGACCTTGATGCGGCACGGCAAAGATCAATTCCTGTATGCAATGTTCCGGATTACTGCACGAGGGAAGTAGCCGATCATACGATAGCCCTGGCTTTAACATTGGCCAGACAGCTAACGGAAACGAACATGCGAATGCTGGAGGGCATATGGAAGATCATTCCCCCGCGCCCTATGCCTGCATTTCGGGATATGCTTTTTGCAACCATTGGATATGGGCGTATAGCCAGGGAGGTATTGCAGCGCACAAAACCATTTGGCTTTTCAGCCGGGGCTTACGATCCCAATATATCAGGTGATCAAATGATTGCTGCAGGAGTGCGGCCATTGCAGTTGGATGAGCTGCTGGCAGCCGCCGATATTATTTCACTTCATCTTCCCCTTACCGAATTCACCCGCCACCTGATCAATGCAAAAACCCTTGATATGATGAAAAAAGGCGCCATTCTTGTCAATACGTCAAGAGGAGGATTGATAGATACTAATGCCCTTGCCGAAGCGTTAAAAAAAAATAAAATAGCAGCAGGATTGGATGTGTTTGAAACGGAGCCTTTGCCGGAAACGCATCCTTTATGGAAATGCAAACACGCACTGCTCACCTCGCATACCGCATGGTACAGCGAAAGAAGTGTACCTGAATTGCAGCAAAAGGCTGCGGCGGAAGTACTAAGGGCTTTGCAGGGAGAAGAACTTAAAAACAGGGTGGCCTGAAATGATGAAAAAATAGCAATGTATCATTATTCGTGTTATCTTGATGTTATAAAATCATTGCTATGCAACCTATGCTCATTAAAGTGAATATGCCCCATGCTACATCTTTTGGTGTAAACCGGTATGTATATGAAGACTGTTTTCCGGGTATATGGCATTTTCACAACGAGTACGAACTTACACTTATAATAGAAAGCAGCGGCAGCCGGATGGTGGGCGATAATATTGACCGGTTTACAGAAGGCGACCTGGTTTTTATAGGTAAAAATCTTCCCCATACCTGGCGCAACGATGAAATGCATACCTACCAGAAAGCGGAAGCCTTAGTGCTTCATTTTCTGGATCAGTTTTGCGGTCCGGGCTTTTTCAGCATCCCTGAAATGGAAAAAATACGACGCCTGCTCGACCGTTCTCACCGGGGTATAAAAATTACAGGAAAAACAAGGGATGATATTTCAGTGCTGCTATTGAAGATTGAGCACGCGGAAGGCCCCGATAAAATCATACTGTTGCTTACCCTGCTTAGTTCACTTGCAGCATCCGGCGACCTTTGCGATTTGTCGAGTGAAGGTTTTGCTAACTCAATAGACGATTCGGGTTCCGACAGGTTAAACAAAGTATATGAGTATGTTATGAACAATTTCCAGGAAGACATTAGCCTCGTTAAGGTAGCCGCCGTTGCCAATATGAGCCCCACTTCGTTCAGCAGGTATTTCAAGAACAGAACGCGGAAATCCTTTACCCGTTTTCTAATCGAATTAAAGATCGGCTATGCTTGTAAGCTTTTAATGAAAGAAGAGATGACAGTGGCGAATGTGTGCTATGAGAGCGGATTTCAGAACCTTTCTAATTTTAATCAGCAATTCAAAAC
>CAMPJQ010000238.1 GCA_946886925.1 uncultured Terrimonas sp. | reverse complement strand
GGAATATGGTGGTCCGCCCCTTTTAGCATTCGTGACAAGTCACAGGCGTGCAACAAAAGTAATTGCAAAAGCAGGGCTGGACAATGCAACATTAATTCAAGGAAATCCCGCCTCGCTTAGACTATTCTTTAACCGGGTTGAAGAAAAGCGTCAGGCCGGTATTAATACATATGGCAACCTGGGGCCGGAAAGATTTGGAACGGAAATTTACACGTATGAAGTAAATTTGACAGTATTACTCTCGTGGAAAGTAACACAGTTAATGTCTATACCATTGAGCGCATAAAATAAAGTAATGATTACAGATAGCTATGGACGCACAATAAATTATTTGCGGCTGGCCGTTACAGACCGGTGCAACCTGAGGTGCACCTATTGTATGCCTAAAGACGGTCTGGACTGGCTACCCCGCAATGAACTGATGACTTATGAGGAAATGTTGCGGATATGTTCCCTATTTGTAAAAATGGGCGTTCAAAAGGTCCGCATTACCGGAGGTGAGCCTTTTGTAAGGAAAGACCTGTTGCCTTTTTTAAAAAACATTTCCCGGATCTCCGGGCTTGAGGAACTTACGCTTACCACCAACGGGCTGCTGACGGCTCCTTTGGTTCCCGAACTAAAAAAGATCGGTATAAAATCAGTAAACCTTAGTCTGGATACATTGGATAATGATCGCTTTATCCAAATAACCCACCGCGACGGCCTTCATAAAGTTCTGTCCACAATGGATAAACTTCTGGAATATGGAATCAATGTAAAAATCAATGCCGTTATAATGGGAAATAAGAATATTGCTGATATTATTCCTTTGGTTCAGTTAACCAAAAAGTTTCCGGTTAGTGTTCGGTTCATAGAGGAAATGCCATTTAACGGAGGTAGTCACGAAGTTTCGCTGACCTGGAATTACATGCGCATATTGAATTACATCCGGGAGTGTTTTCCTTCAATTGTTAAAGTTACAGATCCACCCCACGCCACGGCCTATCATTATGCAATTCCTGATCATAAAGGTAATATAGGTATCATTGCAGCTTACACCCGGTCGTTTTGCGGATCATGCAATCGCATTCGTATTACGCCAACCGGTGTTTTAAGAACCTGCTTATATGATGCCGGTAAATTAAACATCAAAGACGCTTTGCGTGAAGGAAAGTCCGATGAAGAACTGCAGCATTTAATAACGAATGCTATCCTCAAAAAAACACAGGACGGATGGGAAGCACAAAATATGCTGGTGGCTCAACGGCGCGAACACGAATCTATGGCAACAATCGGAGGATGAGATGATGGATAATATTACTGTAGAACAGGCAGCAAGGATCATTCAAACCCAAACACGGGATTACGGCGTGGAAACAATTCCTTATGACAAAGCATTGGGAAAAGTTTTGGCAGAAAATCTTTTCGCCGACAGGGATATGCCACCCTTCAACCGGCCTGTCGTAGACGGTATCGCAATTAATTTCCGTGCCTGCAATGATGGATTGCGTTCCTTTCAAATAAAAGCCACACAAGCTGCAGGGGAAGCGCCAATCGCCATTGCAAACAAAAATGAGTGCATTGAAATAATGACCGGCGCCGCATTGGATGATAGCGTAGATACCGTGGTTCGTTATGAAGACATTGAAATTGCAAATGGATTTGCAACGTTAAAAAATATTGAAATTAAAAAAGGGCAAAATATCCATATCCGGGGAAAAGATAAAAAGCAAGGTGATACAATTGCAGATGCTAACAGGTTTATCACTCCCGCTTTAACAGGACTTGCGGCTTCCATTGGTAAAACAAATCTGTTGATAAGAAAGTTGCCCCGGGTTGTCATCATTACTACGGGAGATGAAATGGTAAGTGCTGATGCAGCGCCTGAGCCTTACCAGTTGCGGCGTTCTAACGGAGTTACCATACAATCTGTTTTGCAGCTTTATGGAATTCGGGCGGATATACTGCATTTGAATGATGACTCTGATGTTATCAGGAAAGAACTTCATCATTGCCTGGAAGAATACGATGTGCTCCTTATGAGTGGTGGCGTTTCAATGGGCAAATTTGATTATGTGCCACAGGTATTGGAAGACCTGTCTGTAAAAAAATTATTTCATAAGGTACAGCAAAGACCGGGAAAACCATTCTGGTTTGGTACACACCGAAGCCATACTTTGATATTTGCATTTCCGGGAAACCCCGTTTCGGTATTTATGTGCCTGCACCGCTATTTTGTACCCTGGCTTGAAACTTCTTTGGGCACAAAGCCCGCTTCACCGCAATACGCGATTTTACAAAATGACATTCATTTTCCTTTTCCACTGCAATATTTTGTGCAGGTAAAATTAGCGGTCAATACTAAGGGCGAATTAATTGCGGACTATGTTGAAAGCAATGGTTCCGGCGATTTTTCTCAATTGATTTATACCGATGCATTTATGGAATTACCGATGGCTAAAAATGAGTTTAAGAAGGGAGAGGCATATAAGGTGTGGCGATATAATTGCTAATGTTTAACTTTAATTATGACAAGCCTTTCTCATTTGAATGAAAAATCGCAGCCGGTTATCGTCAACGTAAGTGAAAAGAAAATCACCCGCAGGTCGGCAACTGCACGTTGCATCGTGGCTTTGCCCGAAGTTGTGATACAGGAACTGCAAAAGGATGATTTTAAAACAAAGAAGGGTTCAGTTTTTCAAACCGCTATTATTGCAGGAATTATGGCAGCCAAGAAGACCGGTGAATTGATACCGTTGTGCCATCCGTTGGGCCTGGAAAATTGTGAGATTGCCATTGAAATGAATGAGCAGCAGGAAATTGTCATCCATTGTACCACAAACATTGAAGCTAAAACCGGCGTAGAGATGGAGGCCCTTACTGGCGCTACTGTTGCGGCGCTCACTATCTATGATATGTGTAAGGCATTAAGCCACAATATTGTAATTAAAGAAATTCAACTGATGGAGAAAACCGGAGGCAAAAATGATTTCAAAAGATAAAAATATTCCCCCATTAAACGGACTGGTACTTGCCGGCGGCAAAAGCAGGCGCATGGGCACAGATAAGGATTTAATAAAATGGAACGGCAGAGAACAACGCTATTATGTGGCTGATATGCTCAATAAATTTTGTGAGGAAGTTTATATTTCCTGCCGTCCGGAACAGGCAAAAGATGTTGATGCCGCCTATAAAACACTGCCCGATACTTTTCTGAACATGGGGCCATTTGGCGGAATACTTTCTGCACTTCGCTTACAGGGCGATAAAGCCTGGTTGGTTGTAGCCTGTGATTTGCCTTTACTGGATGAAAAATCTTTAGACTTTCTAATTGAAAACAGAAATCCCGAAAAAGTTGCCACTACTTACGAAAGCCCGTTTGATGGACTTGCCGAACCATTAATAACCATTTGGGAACCCAAAAGCTACCTGGTTTTATTGAATTCTTTGGGAAAAGACATTACCTGTCCACGGAAGGTTTTGATGAACAGCGATCCACTGATCTTAAAATCTTCGAACCCCAATGCATTGATGAATGTAAATACGCCTGAGGATGCAGCAAAGGCAAGAAAAATATTAAGTGCGGGAAAATAATTAATGGTAATGAGTGATCATTTTGAACGTTATTATTGCCAGATGGCATTGCCGGGTTTTGGTAAAGAAACGCAACAACTGTTACAAAATGCCCGTGTACTGTTGGTGGGGGCAGGCGGATTAGGATGTCCTGCTGCTCAATACCTTGTGGCAGCGGGTATTGGAACAATAGGTATTGCAGATAACGATGTAATTTCTTTAAGCAACCTGCACCGGCAGATATTGTATTCACCGGATGATATAGGTTTGCCGAAAGTAGCAGCAGCTTCCGAAAAATTGCAAAAACAAAATCCCTCTGTCACTATCATTCCCTATAATCAGCGGGTTACATCATTCAATGTAATGGATATGATAGACGGATTTGATCTGGTGATAGAAGGAACAGACAATTTTGAAACAAAATACTTATTGAATGATGCCTGTGTGCTGTTGGGTAAGCCCCTGGTTTATGGTGCGATCTATCAATATGAAGGACAAGTGAGTATTTGGAATGTCTTGCAAAAAGACGGCACTTATTCTCCCAATTACAGGGATGTTTTTGCTAATGCAGAAAATGCGGAGATACCCAATTGTGCTGAAGGAGGGGTGATCCCCACCCTGGCGGGAATTGTGGGTTGCATGCAAGCCAATGAAGCCATAAAATATTTAACGGGGGCTGAAGATTTATTAACGGGAAAACTTTGGATGATGAATATGAGGGATGGAAGAACACATATCATTAAACTGAGGAAAACTTCCGCTGCAAAAATTACAGAACTGGTTGAAACCATTGCTACGATTAGATTTGATGAGCTTGAAAAGGAAAGAAGTAACTATGAATTGATTGATGTGCGAACAGAAGCAGAACATCAGGCCTTCAACATTGGGGGTAAAAATATTCGTCTTGATGAATTAAATGACAAGACAAATATGCTTTCCATTTCAAAGCCCGTTGTCTGTTATTGTGCTTCAGGAAACCGTAGTGCCACTGCTGTCCGGCTGATTAAAAATAAATTTCCGGAAGCAATAGTATATTCACTGGAAAATGGCATCAAAAGACCAATGGAGTAAAATCAATTGCTATGCCTGAAGTCTTAACCTTTAATGTTGAAATTCGGTTTGACAGCCATTGCGCAAGTGCTACAATTGATTTATCCGTTTGTATATCTGCGGGTCGTGCTTTTTGATTTTAATTTTTACAAATTTTGATGCGGGCATATTGCTTTCCTTCACCACATTGTTTACAGAAACCAGCACATTCGTTTCAGGGAAATAGGTAATCGCATTCTGCTCCGGTATCTGGTAGGAAACAATAATGAACAAAGGTGCGATGCGTTCAATGCCGTCATCGTAGTTGAATAAATCTACCTTATCATTTGCTTTAAATCCTGCCCGCTCAATGTCTTTTTCATTCATAAATATAACCCGCCGCCCATTCTTTATACCCCGGTACCGGTCGTCAAGTCCGTAAATGGTAGTATTAAACTGGTCGTGCGAACGTGTGGTAGCCATCATATATTCATCAGGGGTAAGTGCGTTGGCGGGTACGGTGGTTAAAGTAAATGGAGCCCGATCGCCGAATTCCTTCGTGATGAAGTTCCCATCCCGTGCAGCATTTGGCAGATAAAATCCTCCTTTTTGCCGTATCCTGGCATTATAATTCTCAAAACCGGGGATGCACTTTTCAATAACATCCCTTACGGCATCGTAATT
>CAMPJQ010000237.1 GCA_946886925.1 uncultured Terrimonas sp. | reverse complement strand
CATGAAAAAAATAAACCCCTTTACCCTTGTTATTATTTCAATGGCGTTGTTTGGTTCTTCCTGCAGGGAAAAGCAAACAGCAGTACCAGGTTTGCCGCAGGTACCCGAAGGCTATACTGTTGAAGTGGCCGCGGGACCCGATATGCTTGACTATCCCATGTTCGCTACATTAGATGAAACCGGGCGGCTCTTTGTTTTTGAATCTACCGGAAACGTATATCCTAAAACCGACTCCGCACTTAAAGACCCCAAATTCAGGATCAAACTTTTGGAAGATACGAATGGCGATGGAGTGTATGACAGGAGCACCATCTTCGCCGATAAGGTTGGGTTTCCCCAGGGCGGTGTTTTCTATAAAGGAAGTTTATATGCCAGCTCGGCGCCCGACCTGCTGAAATTTACCGATACCGATGGCGATGGTGTGGCCGACGAGCGGGAAGTGCTGCTGAGCGGGTGGACCCTTAATGTAAATGCCAACAGCCTTATTGGCCCTTTTATGGCGCCCGATGGCTGGTTGTACATGACCAGCGCTATTATGGGCTTTGATGTAACAACAAAAGAAGGAAAACGAATGAAAGGCGAAACGGCGCGAATCTGGCGTGTGCGTACCGACGGTTCAGGACTGGAATGGATATCCGCCGGCGGTATGAATAACCCCGTTGAGCTTACTTTTACGGCGGCGGGCGAGCCTATTGGTACGGAAACTTATTTTACCGATCCCAAAGCGGGTGAACGCGACGCATTGGTGTACTGGACGGAAGGCGGGGTATATCCCAAGCCCAATACTAATATTGACCGCGATAAGCTGGTAAGAACAGGCGACCTGATGCCGGTAGTGAGTAAATATTCCCGCGTATCGCCGGCAGGCATCGGGCGGTACAGAAATACGGTATTGGGAGATGATTTCAAAGATAACCTGTTCAGCGCCCAGTTCAATACACACCGTATTATCAGGCATAAACTTTTCAGGGAAGGCGCGTGTTTCCGTACGGAAGATGAACCGTTTTTCTGGTCGGATAACGAAGATTTTCATCCTACCGATGTGCTGGAAGACGCGGATGGAAGTTTACTTGTAGTAGAAACTGGCGGGTGGTTCATAAAGGGATGCCCATTATCGCAGGTATCCAAGCCCGAATTAAAAGGATCTATTTACCGGGTGCGCCGCAACGGGGCAAAAAAGGCAAGTGATCCCTATGGCAATGCAGTACAGTGGGCAGGGCTTCGGCCAGGCGAGGCGGTAAAACATCTTGAATCCGGCAATGCCTTTGTAAGTGATCGTGCAGTAGAACGACTGGTGGATGCCGGCAATGCTTCTATTGAATCATTGAAAGACCTGCTTCAGCAAACCTCCTCCGTGGAGACAAAAGTAAAGGCGGTTTTTGCACTCTACCGGATAGGAACACCCGAAGCCATGGTACAAGTGAGAGCGGCATTAAATGATGGAGACCAACAAGTACGCATAGCCGCGGCACGTTCGGCCGGACTGGCAAAGGATGTTCAGGCTGTGGATAAGCTGGTTGAACTGGTAGCTAAAAGCGAGCCCGCCGTGCGCCGGCAGGCGGCTACGGCACTCGGGCAAATCAAAGATAAAAAGGCCGTTGGGGCTTTGCTTGCCGCTGCCGGTGATACGGAAGACCGGTTTATCCGCCATGCTGTTATTTATTCACTCGTTTCTATTAATGAACCTGCCTCGGTTATGTTAGGTCTTGCAGACGCTTCCGCCGGAGTACAGGAGGCAGCACTTATAGCGCTCGACCAGATGCCATCCTCCACTTTGCAGGCAAAACAACTCACACCTTTTCTTACCGCCAATAATATATCGTTAAAGCATACCGCCTTATGGGTAGCGGCTCATCATCCCGAATGGTCGGCCGATATGGTTCAGTTTTTAAGAAATCGTTTTCAGCGCGGTCCGTTAAGCAAGGAAGAAGAGCAGCTCTTTGGCAATATACTGGTTTCGTTTTGTGGTGATGCGCGTATGCAGACGTTTATAGCGAATCAGTTTAAAACGGCAACGCCGGCGCATAAACTTTTTTTGCTGGGATCAATGGAAGCCTGCGGGGCAGAACAATTCCCGGCCGCATGGACAGCACAACTGCAACTTCAACTGGCGCCCGGTATGGATGCACAGGTTAAATCGCGGGTAATGCAACTGGTTCGTTTGCGCGGGCTTGCTTCCCTGTCGAAACAGTTACAACAGGTGGCGGATGATGCTAAAAGTACTGCGGAACTAAGAGTGGAAGCGATTGCTACTTTGCTGAAATCGGAGCCCAAATTTACGGATCACAATTTTGATTATCTCTATAGCGTGCTGCAGGGTGAAAAAGAAGCTTCCCTTCGGCAGGAAGTGGCGACTACGCTTGCACAGGGAGAACTTTCGGAAAAACAGTTATTGCAATTGTCCACCGGTTTTCTTCCCGTGGCGGATGCTTTTATTTTGCCGCGTATTGTTCCTGTATTTAAAGGAGCGCATTCCGTGGAAACGGGCAGGGCGTTGGCTGCGGCATTAACACAGTCGCCCAGCCTTTCGGGTTTTACACCAGAATATCTTGAAAAGGTTTTTGAGCAATATCCCGATGAAGTGAAGTCGGCTACCGCTCCGCTCATGGCCAAATTGAATGAAGTGAGAGCCGATCGTTTGACGCGGCTTGAAACATTGGAAAAGAACATTCCCAACGGTTCCCTTGATAGTGGCCGCGCCCTGTTTTTTGGAAAAGCTACCTGTGCTACCTGTCATACCATTGGAGCCAATGGCGGGCATTTTGGCCCGGACCTCACTTCTATTCAGCGCGACCGGTCGGCACATGACCTTTTGGAAGCTATTGTGTATCCAAGCGCAAGCTTTGTTCGGGAATTTGAGAGCTACCGCATTAAAACGAAGGATGGGGAGCATACGGGCATTATCAGGGAAAGAACACCTGATGCTGTTATCGTTGCTACTTCTGCTCAAACTTCTGTTCGTATTGCACGTGCCGACATCCTGTCTACCGAAATACTGGATATGTCGCTGATGCCACAGGGTTTTGACCAGTTGCTGAACAACCAGGAAATAGCTGATCTTATGGCTTTTATTCTGGGACAGGACCAGGATCCGGAAACCGACCAGAAGTTATTGAGGTAATGGTGATGCAATTTTATTGTTAAGCCTAAAGACATCTATATAACGCTTTAAACTTTCGATTATGCAGCGACGTAAGTTTATCAATGGATTGCTCACCGGGGCCGCGGCATTAACCGCTGCACAAGCCCCATTAGCAATGGGTGGTGTAAAAGAAAAACAGTTTGCGGAACCACCTTTCAGGATGAAGTTCTCTCCCGACTTTAATATTTTCTCCAGCCTGCCGGGTAAAGATGTTGCCGATGAATTGAAATGGGGCTACGACCAGGGGTTCCGGGCATGGGAGAATACTTTTCTAAAAAACAGGCCTGTGGAGGAACAGAAACGCATCACCAAAACCATGCAGCAACTGGGGATGGAGTTCGGGCAATTTGTGGGCACGCATACATTTGAGCATGTAACTTTTGCGGGCAGGGATGCAGCACTGCGCGAAAAGGTACTGAGCGACGTTCGTGCATCAGTGGATATAGCCAAACGAATGAATACGAAGTTTATTCATAATGTACTGGGCATGGCCGACCCCAAACTTCCGCATGATTTTCAAATGGCCAATGCCATTGAATTACTGAAACGCATAGCCGAAATTTATGAGCCGCATGGTATAATAATGGTAATGGAAAGCATGAACCACCGGATCAATCACCCCGGTATGTTTTTGCATACTATCCCCCAGGCCTACGCGCTGGCAAAAGCAGTGGGAAGCCCCAGTGTAAAAGTACTTTTTGATTTTTACCATGTACAAATCGAGGAGGGGAATATCATTCCTACGCTCGACTACGCATGGGACGAAATTGCTTATATCCAAATTGGCGATACGCCCGGACGCAATGAGCCTACTACGGGTGAAATTAATTTCGTGAATGTATTGCAGCATGTGCATGATAAAGGTTACCGTGGTTTTATGGGTATGGAGCATGGCATCAGCAGGCCCGGCAGGGAAGGAGAACTGGCTGTGTTAAAAGCATATCGTTCTATTGATCCGAAGTAATTCTGAACGTCATTGTGAAACCCCAAACCGATTTGAATGATGTGTTATGCTTTTCGGGGTTGAAACAATCCCCAATTCGGAAGTGGATTTATTTGATGAGAAATATCCCATCAAATTTTTTGGACTACTATGCTTCGCATGGAGGAGTTTGCTTTAGCGTGAGCGATTAAGTTGCAGTCCAGCATTTCCTTACGCTTCGCAAAGACGTTCCATTTTTAAAGCAACTGCCTAACTTTGGCCCATGACGGCGTTCATACTACCTGTTTTATTTTTCGCTTTATGCCTCGCTTTATTTTTTGTGATAAGGAAGAGAAAGCGATATGTATTTGCAGTACCCGATAATATTCCCCAACTGTTATCGGATCATGTAGCCTATTACCGGGAACTGGAGCCCGAACAAAAAACAGCATTTGAAAAAAGAGTAAAAGCGTTTCTTTCCTATATCCGTATTCATGGCGTGAACACGGAAGTAGAAGACCTGGATAAGGTGCTGGTGGCCAGCAGCGCGGTAATACCGGTTTTTGGATTTGATGAATGGCGCTATTATAATTTAAAGGATGTGTTATTGTATGGCGACAGGTTTAACACAGAAGATTTTTCCACAACGGGCGATGAACGCCATACCCTGGGCATGGTGGGAACAGGCGCCATGCAGCGCATGATGATCTTATCAAAGCCCGCACTCCGGCAGGGCTTTCTTAATGAAAGCCGGAAAGACAATACAGGCATTCACGAGTTTGTGCATTTGCTTGATAAAGCAGACGGCGCAACCGATGGTATTCCCGAAGCCCTGCTTCACCAGCAATATACCATTCCATGGATCAAATATATGAGTGAAGCCATTCACCATATAAAAGCCGGACATTCAGATATTGATGTGTATGGAGCCACCAGTCATGCGGAATTTTTTGCTGTTGCCGCGGAATATTTCTTTAACCGTCCCGACCTGTTTAAGATCAGCCATCCTGAACTATTTGCATTGATGGAAAAAATATTTAACCAGCAGCCAGGAGTGCATAAAAGAGGCATATAATATCGCATTGGTTGATATACTACGGATTGAAACGCTTATCAAACCTATTCATTTATTTTTAGAGCGAAAAAGATTTTACCGGTAAAGCCAGTTCCGTTGCAGCTCCTGAACGTAAAAGGAGACAATTTTTTCCCCGACGGGTATATGCTG
>CAMPJQ010000236.1 GCA_946886925.1 uncultured Terrimonas sp. | reverse complement strand
TACTGATGGCTGCACTGATCTGCACCGCTTCATTTGCCGATGGAACCCACAAAGCAAGTAAACAAAAAGCAACTTTTATGGCAAAACAGGATTTTCAATCTGACTTTCCTAATGTCAAAGCTGTGAAATGGAGCAGAGATCAGCAATACAGCGAAGCCACATTTACAAAGAAGGGTATGCCCATGCACGCTTTTTACAACTGGGATGGCCAACTCACAGGCACTACTCATGATTTTGCCTATAGTAATTTACCTGAATCCGCACGTAAAACAATTGCAAAACAGTTTAAAGACTATACCATCGAAAGAACAATTGTTTACAACGATCGGGAAGATAACCTGAATGATTTATTTCCACTGGTACCTTATGAAAGTAATATCAATTATTTTGTATCATTAAAAAAGAATGATCAGTCTGAACCGGTTATATTGCAGGTAACTCCGACTGGAGAGGTATCTTTTTTTGAAACGATGAAATAAGATGCGATATATAAATAAGCATAAAGCAATACTCAAAACCAGGCCAGGTATGACTGCCCTGGTTTTTTAGTTTTCAATCGGAATATTGGCCATACACGGGTGATTATAAAGCAATAACCTGTCTTTGGCTTCACTCAATCTTCAATGTTAGAAAATCCGGCCAATAACGAAACACCCAATCCCAGAAAAGCGATAAGCGCAAACGACCATCTCAAACTAGATGCCTGGGCTATCAATCCAATGGCCGGCGGACCAAATAAAAATCCCAGGTAGCCAATAGTAGAAACGGCGGCAAGTGCAACACCCGCAGCCACTTTTCCCGACCTGCCGGCAGCACTGTACAACAGTGGAACTACTGAAGATACACCCATGCCGGTTATCAAAAATCCTATAGTGGCTGGCACTGTATAAGGTAACACAACAGCAAGCATTAATCCACCCGCGATAAGTAAACCACTCATTCTTATCATATTTTTCTTACCGATTTTCACAGACATCCAGTCACCGGTAAAACGGCCACCTGCCATTGTAGTCATAAATGCCACGTAGCCCAAAGTTGTAAGCGATTTAGGAACCTGTACCTCTTTAACAAAATAAATGCCGCTCCAGTCGAACATGGTGCCTTCACATAACATGCAACAAAAAGCGATCAGTCCTAATTTTAATAATGCACCGTCGGGTTTTGCAAAAACCGGGGCCTTGCTGTCTGAATGGATATCTTTTACCAGTAAATATTTATAAACAACTAAAACGATACAGCATACCAGCGTGGCAATAATGCAAAAATGCAGAAAGGGAGAAATAAATATGGAAAGCATGAGCGTTCCAACAGCGGCTCCGCCAAAACCGGCTAAACTCCATACTCCATGAAAAGATGCCATGATAGATCGGCCATATAACGCTTCTACGCTTACGCCCTGCGTATTCATGGAAATATTGAGCAAATTTCCTGCAAAGCCAAACAGGAAAAGGATAATCACCAATTGCCAAACCAGTACAACAAGCCCTAAAAAGGGCAGAAGAATGGCATACAACACGGCAGCAACGATGGCCATATGCCTGCTTCCATAACGCGACACCACAAACCCCGATACCGGCAGGCTAACCATTAAGCCTACAGGCAGGGAAAGCAGCACTATTCCCAACCCTGCCTCATTTAAGTTTAATTTTTGCTGGATATCAGGTATCCGCGAAGCCCAGCTTGCAAAACAAAAACCAGCAGAAAAAAAGAAAGCGCTTACAGCAATGCGGGCAACCCTCCATGGCGATTGTATGGCTATTGACGACATCATAAATGGTATAACTAAGTTAAGTGAAACCGGAAATTGATAATTAATTTTTATCGAAGCCAGGGAAGCAATCCGGTCTATTTAATAATCGTCGAATATTTTCACAACTCAACATTTTTCTTTATCTTAACTGTTAAACACCGGATAATGAAAAGCGCTAACCTGCTTACTGCGGCATTGCTTTGCCTGAACGCCAGCGGTTTCACTCAAACCCTGCACACGCCCTTAGCATCTTATTATCCTTCTTCGGGTGCTTATAGTAAAAATTTTACGGATGCGCTTTCCCTTTCTTCCAATATTGCAGCACTGTCGGCACTAAACAACTTCAGCGCTGGTGTTTATGGTGAAAGAAAATTTATGCTGGAAGAAATCAGCCTGTACACTGCTGCCATCATCATGCCCACATCGTCCGGCAATTTTGCCCTGCAGGCGGATTATTTCGGTTACGAGGCATACAATGAATCGCAGATTGGCATTGCCTTTGGCATACCGCTGAGCAACAAAGCAGGCATAGGAGCTAAATTCAATTATTATAATCTTCGCATCCCTTCTTACCTGAACGCTTCGGCTATAAATTTTGAAATAGGTTCGATTATACATATCAGCGACCAGTTACACACTGGTATATCTATATACAATCCCCTAAGCAGTTCGCTGGGAAAAAACACAGGTGAAAAAATCGCTTCTGTATATAAAGCCGGATTAGGGTATGAAATGTCTGCTTCCTTTTTTACCCAATTAGAAATAATAAAAGAAAAAGACAAAGATGTAAATGTGCATGCAGGGTTACAATACAGGCCAATAAAACAATTGTTTGCCAGGGCGGGTATATTTACAGGCACTTCCTCCTGCTATTTTAGTGTGGGGTATTTATACAGGCAACTGCGTATGGACTTCTCGGTTGGTTTTCACCAGCAGTTAGGTATATCTCCAGGCTTATTATTGTTGTATCAGCTTAACAAAAGCGCAAAGGAATGAACTGTTATACTACCATAATGTGTTTGTTCTTCTCTTTGTGCTTACAGGCACAGGAACAGCCTTCACCGGAAACAGAACAACAACTTGAAAATATAACAGAAGGGCTCGAAGATGCTGAAACCACGGATGATGGCTGGTGGCAACACCTCGAATACCGAAAAAAAGACCCGCTCAATCTTAATACTGCTACAGCGTCAGACCTTACAGAACTGCAATTGCTGTCTGCGTTGCAGGTGAGCCATTTCATGGATTACAGAAATATATTGGGCAGACTGATCAGCATCTATGAATTACAATCGGTACCCGGTTGGGATATACCGCTCATTCAAAAGCTATTGCCTTACATTACTGTTACAGAACCTGCTTTTACAAAAGAGAAATTATTGAAACGGATTAACAAGGGAAACCACTACCTGGTGATGCGGTATTCACGTGTTATGGAAAAAGCAAAAGGATATCTCGTAAAAGACAGTTCACGCAGTTCTTATTCAGGTAATCCCATGAGGCTGATGTTTCGCTACAAATACCAGTACAAAAATCTTTTGCAATACGGATTAACCATTTCAAAAGATGCCGGAGAACCTTTGTTTGATAAGGCGACAGGGGTTGATTTTTATTCTTTTCATTTTTTTGCAAGAAATATAGGCGCGATTAAAGCTGTGGCATTGGGCGATTACACGATCAATATGGGACAAGGGCTTATTCACTGGCAAGGGTTGGCCTTTGGGAAAGGCGCTACTGTAATGAACATAAAAAGACAAGCCCCGGCCTTACGTCCATACAACTCATCAGGCGCTTTTTATTTTCACCGGGGCGCCGCTATCACCATTGAAAAAAACAAATGGCAGAGTACCGCTTTTCTTTCGCTGAGAAAATTAGATGCCAAAATAAATCCGGATCCGGTAAACGGGGAAGATTTTATATCATCCATTCATACCTCCGGGTACCACCGTACACAAAGCGAAAGAACAGACCGGCAAAGCCTGCATCAAGTAGCCTATGGTGCAAACCTTGTACGCAAACAAAGCCATTGGTATGTGGGATTAAATATGATACGATATCATTTTAACAGGAAGATTCAAAAAGAAGCTGAGCCCTATAACTTATATGCATTAAAGGGAAAGCATAATGGCAACTACAGCATAGACTATGGCGTTACGTTAAGAAATATGCATGCTTTTGGGGAATTTGCTATAGACAACCATTTTAATAAAGCGGCAATAAACGGTATATTGATCAGTGTTCATCCTAAAGCAGATCTTTCTCTCCTGTACCGCAGCATTTCAAGATCTTACCAGGCCTTTTATGGTAATGCATTTACGGTAAATACTACGGTTTCCAATGAACGGGGATTGTTCGCCGGACTTTCTTTAAAACCTGCCTCTGCATGGAATATTAATTTGTATGCTGATGTTTATCGTTTTCCCTGGTTGAAATATCGTACAGATGCACCGTCTTATGGCAAGGATTACTTCGTTCAGCTTAGCTGCAAGCCTTCCAAACAAACTGAAATGTATACCCGCTACAGGAGCCGCCAAAAAGCGATCAATCAAAAAACGGAAACCAATGCCCTTAATGAAGTTATCACCTTTTTTAACCGTTCATGGCGTACACAAATCAACCACCAGGTAAATAAAACATTTTCGATAAGACAGCGGGTTGAATTATTGTGGTATACACCGGAAAAAGAAAATCCTGAAAAAGGCTTTCTGGCTTTTTTTGATGTTTTTTACAAGCCGCCGCAAAGCAGCCTTAGCCTTAATATGCGCCTGCAATATTTTGAAAGTGAAAGTTATAATTCGAGGTTATATGCCTATGAAAATGATGTGCTGTATTATTATGCGGTTCCTGTGTTTTATGATAAGGGATCCAGGTATTATATAAATGCCAGGTACAAACTGAACAAATATATGAGTGTGTGGCTTAAATGGGGACAAATGATTTACAGCAATAAAGATTCTGTTGGCAGCGGCTTGGATGAAATTAATGGGAACAAAAAATCGGAGATGAGGGTATTGTTGTCGGCAACGTTTTAATATACGTTGAAGGAAGCGGCAGTGCTATACGAGCAAAGCTCCTCGTTGGAGATCACAATTTGGGGCTTTCCAATTTTAAGAACGGTTACATGCTTACAAACCAGGGTTTCACCAGTGCGGGGAAAACTGCAATCCCAATTTTTGAAGCGTCGGCTATCCCCCTGGTTGATCCAGTGACCCGGTCTTAAATGCGCTGAAAAGGATTGATCGCGTGGATTTTAGGCTCCGCCCATGGATGGTGAATACCTTTTCAATATGCACCTGCATGATTTCAATTATTTGCAAAAGACCGGAAAAAGCGCCATCCTCAAGGGAAAGGCACTAAATACTCATCGCTTCCTGTATCAATAATGCCATCTGAGCGGTGAATTTTAAAAATTAGGTTTTTGATCAAACTAAAAATATCTTTAGTTCAAATTCTTCATTTAAATGGAACAGCTGCTTGTCAAAGACATAAAACAGGGCTCTTTGGATGCTTTTAAATTTGTATTTTCTTTCTATCAATCGAAACTGCATAATTTTATAT
>CAMPJQ010000235.1 GCA_946886925.1 uncultured Terrimonas sp. | reverse complement strand
ATTCCTGGCGGGCGACGATGACGACGCAGCAGCAGAGATTGGTGCGCTTGCAGAAAATCTCGGTTTTTCACCCATCCAGCTTGGCGGGCTTTCGGAAGGCGGACTGCTGGTGCAGGCACGCGGAAACAGTTGGGGCAAACTGATCTTTAAGGACCTGGTCAATTTCGACTGATGAATCGTTATCGCAGATTATAACCTTAAATAGTAAACAACTAAAATAGTGAGTAAATTAAAAAACAAAGAAGGGATTATTCCTGACGGTGGTTTCACTACCTGTGCACTAAAATAGATCAGCAATATTGACTGCCTGGCATCAAAAAGCCACAGATACGCATGTTATCTGTGGCTTTTGCGCGCCTGCTGCCGCGCTCAGAACATTATTGAGCGGGGTTGCGTCAAAAAATTGCAAGTCAACATACAATTTGCATTTATGAAATTTTAATAACTGCAGTCATTTTACAACACCTGTTCCAGGTATTTTACCCTGCCCAACAGCGTTACCAACCGTACAAGCGAGCGTGGCAAGTAAAGCTTAATAGCAGCACAGGCGCTCAGTACAAAAAACCTGCTTCATACCTCATTGGGTTAGAGTGCGCCCTACATGCAGTTATTTCACAAGCTTTAGCTGTTAACTTTTCATAACTTTCGCTTACAATACCCAAACAAACCTTAATTTTATAGCATAAGCTGAACGCCATGCGTAGGATATTACTGAGTATTATAATATTGTCTTCTGTGTCGGTTAAGGCACAAAGCACCCTGCCTGCAGATGATATGCATAATGTGCAGCGTGGATCTTTTGAGAACAACAACCCCTATGTAAAAAGTGTCACCGGCAAAAAATGGTTCCTCAGCAAATACAGTGGCATCTCAACCGGCTATAGCTTCTTTAAAGGTGGCAGTGCCAGTTTTGTAGCGGCGCCGCTGGGTTTGCAACTGAACCGCAGGCTGAACAACAATTTGTACGCTTTTGCAGGGGTATCCGCAGCGCCTGTTTATATCAACTTCAATAGCGCCTACCGGTCTGCCGGTTTTAACAAGGCATACCCGGTGAACAGCCTTTTCAAAAGCAGCAGCCTGGGCATGCATGCGCGGGCAGAACTGGGACTGATGTATGTGAATGATGCCAAAACATTTTCTTTTTCAGGCAGCATCGGGGTCCAAAGAAGCAGCTATCCTGTATTTCCTTACCAGCAAATGAATACGGTGCGGCCGATGCCTTTGCATGCTGCCAATAATTAATGAACACATTCTTATCGTTACCGAAAAAGAGCAGGTACGAGGTGGAGTTATAAGTGGTTGGTGGAGACACCAACCACGGCAAACACATCCTTATCCTTACCGAAAGCAACAGGCACGAAAAACGTAGCGGAATTATAAGCATTGGTCATGAAGATGTTTTGCAAATAGTGAACGATTGTTACTATAAACTTTATCGCCTTCCCAACCGTTCACTTACCCGTTGTCTTTAGACTTGGTACTGCCGAAGTCACAGTAGTACAAAAGCTACATCAGGGAACCCACCGGAAAACGGGAGGTATTCGTTTTCCGGCGGCTTTTGGTTACTTTTTCCGCAAAAAGTAACAAAGAAAAAAACAGTCTGACCGGGAAAAAATGAAAAGTCACTATATTTAGCGACAGTGATGAACCTT
The DNA here is from genome assembly GCA_946886925.1 of uncultured Terrimonas sp. The sequence goes on along the minus strand of CAMPJQ010000235.1, from coordinate 3,662 downwards.
TTAATAAAATATCCGCTCCACAAATACAGATAATTAAAGAAAAATGATGCTTATTATCGCGTTTACCAAAAAACAAATTTGTTTTTACTGCCTGCCCGTATTTTTAATCGCTTCCTGCTGGATGGGTTGTAAACAACCAGACAAGCCCGCCGTCATCATCAAAAAAATGGATTCGGCAACGGTTTCAAAGCTGGCCGACTCTATAGAAGCCGTTGTAAAACCAGAACTGGCCAATGGATTAACGCTTAGCCTGTGGGGTACCGATTCCCTGGTTATTTCACCCGTAGCCATACAAATGAACAATGATGGCGTTCTTTATTATACCACCACCGGCCGGCAAAAAAATTCGGAGTTCGACATCCGTGGTCACCGTGAATGGGAAATTCCTTCCATCTCATTTCAAACCGTGGAAGACAGGCGGGCTTTTTTGCACAAAGAATTATCGCCGGAAAACAGCAAACGCAATGAATGGCTGCCGGATTTGAATAAAGACAGTTCCCATGACTGGAAAGACCTGACAATCCAGAAAGAACACATATATAAACTACAGGATACCGATGGCGATGGTATTGCCGATCAGTCGCAATTGATCGTTGATGATTTTAATGAGGAAATAACGGACGTTGCCGGTTCTGTATTTAAACATGGCGATGATCTGTATGTAGCCGTAGCGCCCGACCTGTGGAAAATGAAAGACAAAGACGGAGACGGTATTCCGGATGAAAAAATCTCGCTGTCGCACGGCTATGGCGTACACATCGGCTTTGGCGGGCATGGTATGTCGGGCATTGAAATGGGTCCTGATGGCAGAATTTACTGGCAGATCGGGGATATTGGATTCAATGGCAAAGGTTCCGACGGACAAAGCTGGGCCTACCCCAATAGTGGTGTAATTGCCAGGTGCAACCCTGATGGCAGTGATTTCGAAATATTTGCTGCAGGTATCCGCAACACGCATGAGTTTGCTTTTGATGAATACGGCAATTTGCTGAGCGAAGACAATGATGGCGACCACCCGGGTGAAAAAGAAAGGCTGGTGTATATCGTTAACGGGTCGGATGCCGGCTGGAGAAGCAACTGGCAATATGGTAAATACCGCGACCCTAAAAACAATACCTATAAAGTTTGGATGGAGGAAAAAATGTACCTGCCCCGCTTTGAAGGACAGGCAGCCTATATTACCCCCTGCATCAGCAATTACGTGAGCGGTCCGGCGGGCTTTGTGTACAATCCCGGAACTGCGCTGGGGCCACAATATAAAAACAGTTTTTTTGTGGCCGAATTTGTGGGCAATCCCGGCAATTCTGCAGTGCACAATTTCAGGCTCAAACCAAAAGGCGCGGGTTTTGAACTGGGTGAAACCAAAAAAATACTGAGTGGCGTATTGGTAACCGGACTGGATTTTGGCCCCGATGGCGCATTGTATTTGGCCGACTGGATTGATGGCTGGGATACGCACGATTACGGACGCATCTGGCGGATGGATGATGCGCAGGGCGCGGGATCTGCTGAACGCATGGAAACAAAAAAATTATTGTCCGAAAATTTTAGCGGCAAACCGGAGGAAGAACTGGCAGTCATGCTGGAAAATCCGGATATGCGCGTACGTCAAAAAGCACAGTTTGAGCTCGTGAAGCGTGGCGGGAACGGAGCAGCAATTTTTCAGAAAACATTTTCTGTGTCGGGTAACCAACTGGCACGCATAAACGCCATATGGGGTATGAGCCAACTGGCACGGAAAGACAAAAAATACGCTGTTCCGTTATTGCCTCTGTTGCAGGACAGGGATCCCGAAATAAGAGCACAGGCCGCCAAATGGCTGGGTGATATGAAATACGCTGAGGCAGTCGAACAACTGGTGCCGCTTTTGAAAGATACGGCCAGCAGGGTTCGGTTTTTTGCAGCGGAAGCGCTGGGAAGGATCAAATACGAACCTGCTGTTGATGCGATCATTGCTATGCTGCAAAACAATAATGATGAAGACGCCTACCTGCGGCATGCCGGCAGTCTTGCATTGGCCCGCATAGGTAAGGCGGAGCCCGTTATCGCCCTGTCGCAAAGCCCTTCCCGCGCCCTGCGTATAGCAGCAGTGGTAGCACTCAGGCGAATGGGCGATGCAGGTGTTGCCAAATTCCTCGATGATAAGGATGAGTTTATCGTAACAGAAGCAGCGCGGGCCATCAATGATGACAATTCTATAAAAGATGCTTTACCTGCTTTAGGAGATCTGCTGGGCAAAACCCATTTTACAAATGAAGCCCTCATCCGGCGCAGCATCAATGCCAACCTGCGCACCGGCAGCGAAAAGGCCATGCAGCAGTTGATCGGCTATGCCATGAAAGAAGGTGCTCCTGCAGCAATGAGAGCCGAAGCTATTGACGCCTTAAGTGTATGGGCAAAACCATCTGTGCTGGACCGGGTAGACGGTTACCCCCGCGGCGTGGTAGAAAGAGATTCCAGCCTTCTGCAAAAAAACATGGCATCGCCATTGGCAGCATTGTTAAAGAATAAGGAATTGCCTGTTCGCCTCAGCGCAACAAAAGCCGTTGCCTTACTGCACATCAACGATGCACTGCCCGCGTTGTTTACCCTGGTAAAAAATGATCCTGCGCCTGATGTGCGCATTGAAGCGCTGAACACACTGGTTGCATTGGGTTATCCCCAGGCGGGTGAAGCTGTGGGCCAGGCGCTTTCGGATAAGGAAAAGAAAGTAAGGGTTGAGGGACTTAACCTGCTGCAGCAGATGGATCTTCCGAAAGACCTGATGGTTTCATTGCTATCAAAAGTAATAGCCGGTAAAACCATGGAAGAAAAGCAGGCGGCCATACTTGCCCTGGGAAACCTTCCCAAAGAAAATGCGCAAAAGCCGCTGGAAGAACTCCTCAATACCATGGCTGCGGGGAAGTTGTCACCGGATTTATACCTTGAACTGGGCGAAGCCATAGACAGCAGCGGCGCGGTTGAACTGGCCGCAAAATATAAAACCATTACTCAAAAAATATCTCATGGCGATCAACTGGCGGCTTATGCAAGCAGTTTGTACGGTGGTGATGTATCAAAGGGAAGAGCTATTTTCTTCCGTAACCAGAACGCACAGTGCATGAAATGCCACTCTTACGACGACAGGGGCGGCAATGCCGGTCCGCGACTGAACGGTGTAGCCGGCAGAATAAGCAGGCAACAAATATTAGAGGCGCTGATTGATCCGGGCGCACGCCTTGCACCGGGTTTTGGCATTGTTGTTCTTGAATTAAAAGACGGCAGCAGTGTATCGGGCATAGTGGAATCGGAAACAAAAACCAGCCTCACTTTAAAAATTGGTGGCGAGCCTTTACGGGTGATTGCAAAGTACCAGGTTGCCAAAAGAACCGATGCGCCATCGAGCATGCCCGATATGAAAACGATTCTTTCCAAAAAAGAAATACGTGATGTGGTTAGCTTTTTGGCAGCACAGAAAACGGATGACTAATAAATAGGATCAGGCACATAAGCCGAAAACATAGTTATATCTCTGCTGCCGCTAACGGAGTTAAGGGGTTGAAGCGGATGCCTGCAATAGACTTGCTATTGTTGAAGTTACAGTAGTCATTCTCATAAAATAATTTCATGCCTTAACCGGCAATTTTATTAAAATATAGAACTATTATACTACTCCTTATTGT
>CAMPJQ010000234.1 GCA_946886925.1 uncultured Terrimonas sp. | reverse complement strand
AACGGTACCCGATTTTAAATGGGTGCAAACCGTACGAAGATTTTCTTCGTAAACTACTGTTGAAGTCATTGTATTATTTTTGTTTAAATTTACGTTCAAAGAAACAATAAAATATTCCAGGTGAAAAAAATCATTGCGGCAATTATATGTATTTGTATAACCCTTGGAGCTTTTAGTCAGCAAAGAACGGCTGAACAAAGAAAAGAGGATAAGCGGAGAGCTAAGAGAGAAAAGATGAATGAACTGATGCGCCTGGAGGAAGAAGGAGTGCCTTCTTTTCATAAACAAAATGCCTTTGGCATAAAAGTAAATACAGACGGGTGGGGCATATCGTATGAACTGGGTCGTGCAAATTCCGTAACACGTGCTACTATATTCCAGATAGAGTTTAACGAAAAAAAACATCGTAAGGAACAAAAGGCCAATCGCCAAACGGATGCAGGAGGTTTTATATTTTTCGGTAATCCCTTTGTATATGGTAAAAGAAACATATTCTACCAGTTAAAGCTTGCCGCGGGGCAACAAATACTGATTGGTGGTAAAAACAACAAAAACGGTGTTTCGGTTTACGGCATTGGCGCAGGCGGATTGTCGTTAGGTTTTTTGCGGCCTTATTATGTGGAAGTGCAGGACCAGGCAAATGAAACGCGGTATGTTAAATATGATTCTCCAGACAGTTCATTATTTCTCAGCACAGCCAACATCATTGGCGGATCGGGACTAAGTAAGGGGTGGAATGAAATGAAATTTGCTCCCGGTTTACATGCCAAAACAGCCTTGCGCTTCGATTACAATCGTTTTAATACAATTGTATCTGCAATAGAAGGGGGAATAAATGTTGAATATTATTTTAAGGACATAGAGCAAATGGCATATAACCCCTCCAGGAAATTCTTCGTTAACGCCTATATATCCTTCTTATTTGGCAAACGGAAGTAAGTCGGCTATTTTTGCATTTCGGAAAACGTTTACAATATAAATTATGAGTGGAGCTTGTGTTACTAACCACGAACCGGCGCAACGTACTAAAAAACCAGATTGGTTAAGGGTAAAGTTGCCCATTGGTGAAAGCTATAAAAATGTAAGAAATTTAGTAGATACCCATAAACTGCATACCATTTGTGAAAGCGGCAATTGCCCCAATATGGGCGAATGCTGGGGGGCAGGCACTGCTACTTTTATGATACTGGGTAATATTTGTACAAGAAGTTGTGGCTTTTGCGCTGTGGCAACGGGCCGCCCTGAAGCCGTAGATTGGGATGAACCTCAGCGGGTAGCCGAAGCTATATACCTGATGAAAGTAAAGCATGCCGTAATTACTTCGGTAGACAGGGATGAACTGAAGGATGGAGGAAGCATTGTGTGGTACAATACCATTAAGGCTGTAAAAGCTTTAAACCCCGTCACCACACTGGAAACTCTGATCCCCGACTTTAAAGGGGAAAAGGAAAATATTCAGCGTATTATTGAAGCTGCGCCAGAAGTGGTTTCGCATAATGTTGAAACGGTTGAACGAATGACAAAGCAGGTGCGTATACAGGCCAAGTACTGGAGAAGCATGGAAGTGCTCAAGCATCTCAAAGAGAATGGTATGCGAACCAAATCGGGTATAATGCTGGGTTTGGGTGAAACGAAAGAAGAAGTATTACAAACCATGAAGGATCTTCGGTCGAACGGCGTTGATGTAATTACACTTGGGCAATACCTCCAGCCGAGCAGCAGGCACCTCCCGGTTCTGCGTTTTGTGCATCCCGATGAGTTTGCCGAATATACGGCAGCCGGTTATGATATGGGTTTCGATTATGTTGAAAGCGGTCCCTTAGTTCGTTCTTCTTATCACAGTGAAAGACACGTATTTGAAGGAACCGGTAAAAAAGAATGGCTGAAGAAGAAAGAAATGATGGTTAGCTAATTTGAATGGCTGATTACTATTTCTTAATCCGCAACAGACTCCTCAACTAACCTTTTCCTGCTGTTCACCCTGCTGACTGTATTGTTACTGTGAACCGGAACCGGTTTTAGCCTGATCAGTTTTAATTTGTTCAATCCCCGCATAATAAAATAGGTCAGATCAAATTCAAACCACTTTTTAGCAAAATTGGCACTGTCTTTTGCATAATGATGATTGTTTTGAAACAATTCACCCATCAAAAATATTCCCCAGGGAGAGGAGTTTTTGGAATGATCCCCATTATCGAAATTACTGTAACCATACTTATGCCCGCACCAGTTAACGATGGCTCCCTGGATAGGTCCCATGAGAAAATGTATGGGCAGCAATAAAAACCACCACCAACTGGGAGCAAAGAAAAGATATACTGCAAAATAGGCAACACCAAACGATGTCCTGGTAATCATGCTCGTACCGAACCTGTCAAGTTTATCCCACACGGGAAGGTATTCTTCAGTAAATTGTTTGTCAGGTACATTTTTGCCTGTAATAAAAGCACTGTAAATGGCTGCGGTATGCATCATCATCTGCCATATATCCTTAAAAAAATGAGGCGAATGAGGATCTTCTTCCGTGTCGCTGAAGGTATGATGCATTCTGTGCATTACACCATAAGCCCTGGGAACAAGGTAAGAAGACCCCTGGGCAAACCAGGTTAAAAAATAAATCAGCTTTTCTCCGAATTTTGATGTGGTATACATCTGGTGAGAGGCATAGCGGTGCAAAAAGAAAGAATGAAAAAACAACGATAAAAACCAATGTGCGAAAAAGAACACTAAAATAACGATCATTATTATCAATTAAAACCAAAACAGCAAAGATAAGATTTATACATAATCTAGGCAAGGTTATCTATGAAATTTGGCTTAAGTTTTTAAGTTCAGAATAACATCCTTAATTATTAAAATAAGCGTTAAACATATTCCTTTGTTTAATATACTATCAATTGCGCTTACCTTTGTCTGCCAGCAGGTTCACAGGTGTATTTTTACATTTTTAAGCATGACACTTCAATGACAAAAAAACTGAGTCAGCATATTTTTAACAAGCAACAGGTTTTAGAAGATGTTCCTCCCAATGAAACCATTGCCCGGTGGGCCTCGGAGCTTATTTGTTTATTATTCCCCGAATTGTCTGCCTGCAATTATAATGGTGTGGTAGATATTGATCAGGAATTTAAACGATTAGAAACGGCACTCACCGTGATGCTGAACGCAACAAAAGCATGCTGTGATTGTAATAATGAATTAATATCAAACCAGTTTTTTAAAGGTGCACCTGAGCTATACCGTGTGTTAAATACAGATGTAGAGGCACTTTTAAATGGAGATCCTGCGGCAAAAAGTGAATTTGAAGTCATCAGGGCTTACCCCGGTTTTTACGCGTTGTGTTTTTACCGGATTGCCCATTTGTTATTAACGCTCGATGTACCGTTATTGCCCAGAATACTCACTGAGTATGCGCATTCAAAAACTGGAATTGATATACATCCGGGTGCAGAGATCGGCGAGTATTTTTATGTGGATCATGGTACCGGGATAGTAATTGGGGAAACAGCAATTATTGGTAATTATGTGAAACTCTACCAGGGCGTTACTTTAGGGGCGCTGAGTGTAGATAAGAGTATGGTTTCAATGAAGCGTCACCCAACCGTAGAGGATAATGTTATTATTTATTCAAACGCAACAGTATTGGGCGGCGACACCGTTATCGGCCACAATAGTATTATTGGTGGTAACGTATGGCTTACACACAGTGTCCCTTCCGGTTCATTTGTATATCATAATTCTGAAATAATAATAGAAGAAAGAAAGATCAAAAATAATGCATAATGGCAAGCGTAGCAGATTTAATAGGCAATACACCCCTTGTTGAACTTCAGAAATTAAATACAAATGGCAATGTAAAAATCCTGGCCAAGCTCGAAGGGAATAACCCGGGAGGAAGCGTAAAGGACCGTCCTGCATTTAATATGATCAAAAGTGCGCTGGACCGCGGTGATATCAATAACAATACAAAACTGATAGAAGCAACAAGCGGAAATACCGGCATAGCCATGGCATTAACTGCCAACCTGTTTGGAATGGAAGTTGAACTGGCTATGCCCTCTAATTCTACCCGGGAAAGGGTTTTAACCATGGAAGCATATGGTGCAAAAGTTACCTTACTCGAAAGTATAGAAGCGTGCAGGGATTATGCTGAGGAAAAGGCCGCCAAAGGAGATTATTATCTGCTTAACCAGTTTGCCAATCCCGATAATGTAATGGCTCACTATAAAACAACCGCGCCGGAAATATGGAATGAGACAAAAGGTGCGGTTACTCATTTTGTGAGTTCCATGGGAACCACGGGAACGATCATGGGGTGCTCGCGGTATTTAAAAGAAAAAAATCCTGCTATACAAATAATCGGCTGCCAACCTACGGAGGAATCATCTATTCCCGGTATCCGGAGATGGTCGAAGGAATACCTGCCTAAAATTTTTGAACCGCAAAGAGTAGACCGGATTATGGATGTTTCTCAATCCGAAGCTGTAGATGTTACCAGGCAACTCGCCAGAACAGAAGGCATATTCGCTGGCATGAGCAGTGGCGGAGCTGCCTCGGCTGCACTAAAATTAAGCAAAGAAATTTCCTCCGGTGTTATCGTTTTTATTGTTTGCGACAGGGGAGACAGGTATTTGAGCAGCGATCTGTTCGGGTAACCATCACAGCGATTTAATTTCATGGCTAACATGCAATTGCTCCAGTGCTTCTTTTAAGCGGCTGCAATGGGTATCGGTAATAAATACCTGTCCTTTGTTTTCTACGCATACTTTAACAAGCAGGTTCTTCATACGCGTTTCATCTAATTTTTCAAATACATCGTCCAGCAATAAAAGCGGCGGAAATCCTTTATGTTTCAGCAGTACTTCAAATTCTGCCAGCTTTAATGCAAACAACAGGCTTTTTCTTTGTCCCTGTGAAGCAATTGTTTTAAACGGATAGCTTTCCAGACCCAGCTCAAGATCATCCCTGTGCACTCCCTGACTGGTACGTTGAAGCACTATATCTTTGGTTCTGTTTTTTGTTAGTATTTCTTTAAAACCTGCTGATTCTAAATGACTTTTATATGTTATTGTTAATTTTTCTTTATGTTCTGCAATCGAATGATATAAGTTCAGGACAACGGGTATAAATGCCTCCAAAAATGTCTTTCGGCTCCTGTAAATAAAATTACCGGCAACTACAAGCTGGGCAGAAATGACTTCCATCAGGCTTTCATCAATATTACCTGATTCAGCCAATTGCTTTAGCAGGCTGTTCCGCTGCTGCAGTAGTTTATTATAATCAATCAGGGTTTGCAGGTAAGCCGCGTCCACCTGGGATATGGT
>CAMPJQ010000233.1 GCA_946886925.1 uncultured Terrimonas sp. | reverse complement strand
AGAACATTTTAGTGCATGGTTTTACACTGTTGCCCGCAATCACATGTTTACATTGTTTAAGCGTAAGGCTGTAAATGCCTGCCGGGAGATCAGTGAAATTGATCCGGGCATTTTTTTTTCCAATGATGCCGAAGAAAGAATATTATTAAAAGAAACTGAAACGATTATAAAAAAGGCATTGCATGCCCTTCCGCCCCAGCAAAATAAGGTATATCATCTCATTAAAGAAAAGGGGTATAAAAAAGAAGAGGTTGCGGCATTTTTAAATCTCTCCCCGGAAACCGTGAAAATACACCTTGCCAAAGCCATGAAAAACATCCGCGCTTATTGCCTTGCTCATATGGATAGTCCCGCTATAGTATTGATTGCTTTTTATTTTTTGTAATAAAATTTGCGGTGGCACTAACCCTTTTCTGCAATAAAAGAGTCTCTTAAAAAGAAATGCAGTCTGTTTGATCCATATTTAAATTTTAAAAAATTATATGCCCAGTTCCAGGTTAGCGTATTTATTTCATAAGTATATAAATAAGGATTATACGCCAATGGACAAAGAGGAACTGATGCGGTTAGTAAAGCAGGAAGATAATGATGAAGCACTAAAATCCTTGATCAGCAGCATGGTAACTGAAACTCATGGAGAAATGGAACTGCCTGTAGAATCGGGGGATGCTATTTTACAGTCTATCCTGGGAAAGAAAGATGATCCCGGTATCTATATGCCTGTGGCGCGAAAAAGATACAGGGTCCGGTGGATAAGCATTGCTGCCGCTTCAATAATAGTATGTATGCTGGCGGCTTACCTGGTTAATTACAAATTTGATGGGAAAGATGAATTGGCTAAACAAGTTGAAAATACGCAGACAATTGAGGTGAATACGGGAACGGCGCAAAGAAAAACCATTCAGTTGCCCGATGGTACGCAGGTTTGGTTAAGCCCTTCCACTTTGCTTGAATATCCTTCTGTTTTTGAAGGTGCTGCAAGGAAAGTAAAGCTTTCCGGAGAAGCTTTTTTTGAAGTGGCACACGATGCCAGTCATCCGTTTATTATAACGAGTGATAATATCCAGACAAAGGTGCTGGGCACTTCATTCAATATTCAGGCTTATCACAATCAAAAAAAGATCGCGGTAATGGTGGTAACAGGCAAGGTAAAGATCAGCAACCTGGCTGCGGTGCAAAATAAAACGGAGAACATAGAAATAGCTGCCAATCAAAAGGCTGTATTTGACAAAAATACCGACCGGCTTATTAAAGAAGATGCAGATACAGTTGCTGCACCCAATATGCTGAAGCGAAAGGAAGGCCAGTTTGTATATAAGAATGAAAGATTGCAGAAACTGATAGATGATCTGAAGGAATACTTTGGCGCAGATATTCAGGTTGACCGGGAGATAAGGGAATGCAAGGTTACGGCAAATTTTTATGTTACTGATGATCTTTGGGGCACATTAGAACCCATTGCAATCTCGGTAAATGGCAGTCTCCGGAAAATCAACAATGCGTTTCTTATCAACGGCAAGGGATGTCCTGAATAAAACAGGTGAAAAACACGACAACCATCACCAGTTAAATTATCATCATTTAATAAACCCAGTACATGCTTATGAAACAATTACATAGTCATCCTACTTAGTATAAATAAAACCCGGATAGTGCAAATATCCGGGCATGAAATTATACGTATTACCAAAAATTGTAGTAGCCGAAAGTTGTGGAAAGCCAACGGACACTACGCATCTCTAACATATAACTCAGTAAAAATATGCAAAAAAATTGTATAGGCAGGACTATACCTGTAATACTCAAGATTATGCGCCTCTCTCTCCTTGCCATAACTTTCATATGCTGTTCCCTTATGTCATTGTCGGCAAAAAATGCCAGGGGGCAGGAGATTCTCAATAAGAAGATTTCCATTTCACTCAAAAATGAAACCCTGTTTGATGCGCTGGAAAGGATTGGCCGGCAAAATGATATACAATTCTTCTACGCCACTAATATTATTGATCCTGCCGATAGGGTTAATATCACGGCAAAAAAAACATCGCTGGGCGAATTCCTCTCCGAATTACTGCAGCCTTACATGCTGTATTATATTGTTTCAAACAACAAGATCGTCATCCGGAAGAGCGGTTTAAAATTTCCCGGCCCCGGCGCACATAATGAAGACGGAATCCTGATTCCACCGGTGCACGAAAATGTGCATGCGCCCAATGCAGATGTAAGCGGGCGTGTTATGAACAGTGCCGGTGAGTACCTGCCGGGGGTAACCGTACAGGTAAAAGGTGGGGGAGCAGCTACCAAAACAGATATTAATGGCTTCTTCCGCCTTTCTGTACCAGAAAACAGTATCCTTGAATTTACATACGTGGGATACATTAAAGAAGAAATGTCTATAGCCGGGCGCAGTTCATTCGATGTTGTGCTGAAGCCTGTAGACGCCAAAATGGAAGAAGTAGTAGTGGTAGGATATGGTACCCAGAAAAAAATAAATTTAACGGGGGCTGTAGACCAGGTAACGCCTGAAACATTAAAAAACCGGCCTGTAAGCAATATTTCCCAGGCCCTGGTAGGCGCCGTGCCTAACCTGAATATCCGGATGCTGGATGGAAAACCAACGCAGTCACCCGATTTCAATATCAGGGGCACTACAAGCATCGGGCAGGGCGGTAGCGCTTTGATTTTGATTGATGGGGTAGAAGGCGATCCGCGCATGCTCAATCCCAATGATATTGAAAGCATTTCTGTATTGAAAGACGCTTCTTCGGCCTCTATTTACGGAGCCCGCGCGGCTTTTGGAGTGGTGCTTATTACCACAAAATCTGCGTCTAAGGGCAAAACCTCCATTAGCTATATAACCAATGTTTCAGTTAAGTCGCCTACTGCTGTACCGGACAATATTACCGATTCCTATCCCTGGGCACAGGGATTCAGCGATGCATGGTCGAGATGGAACGACAACGGCAATACACCCACAGCAGTAAATAAAACTTTACCGTTCTCACCAGCATATCTTGCTGAAATAAAGAGGCGGTGGGAGGATCCTTCCTTACCAAGGATTGAAGTAAACCCATCCACTGGTCAATACGAGTATTATTACAGCACGGATTGGTACAATGAATTGTATAAAAAAAGATTTTATGCGCAGGACCATAACCTCACCTTGTCTGGCGGTAACGATAAAACAACATTCTATATAATCGGTCGCTATCATGGCCAGGATGGGCTTTTCCGGTACAATTCGGATAAATATAGCATGTATAACCTGCGGGCAAAGGGAAGTGTTCAGCTTACAGAATGGCTGCAGGTAGAAAACAATACAGAATATTCCCGGATGGATTACCATCAACCTTTGAATGTGGGTGAAGGCAGCGGTATCTGGAGAAATATAGCTGATGAAGGTCATCCCCTTGCGCCCTTATTGAACCCGGATGGAACACTGTCCTTTCCGGCTGCCTACACTGTAGGCGATCAGTACCTTGGCAGGAACGGGATTGATAACGCTGAGCGTTTCCTGAAGAACAGGGCATCGGCTAAAGCTGAGTTTTTTGAAAGAAGTTTAACATTGCGCAGCGATTTTACTTTTCAAAGTACCGATCTGGGGTCGCAGCAAAACCGGGTGCAGGTACCATACAGCCGTTATGAAGGCGTGATTGGTTACACCGGCACCAATACCAATGATATACAGGAGCGTCGGCAAACCACCGAATATATTGCTACCAACGTGTATGCCAATTATATAAAATCGTTCAGTGATGCGCACAACTTCAATTTCCTGGTTGGCTACAACTATGAACAATCGTTGTATAAAAATCTTACGGCAAGGCGCAATGGTATTGTTTATGAAGATGCAGACGACATTAACCTGGCGTTGGGACAAAGTATTTTAACAACCGGCGGCTACCAAAAATGGGCCATTGCCGGTGGCTTTTTTCGCGTGAATTATGATTTTAAAGGCCGTTATCTTGTTGAGATAAGCGGCCGCTATGATGGGTCATCTAAATTTCCATCCAATGAACAATGGGCATTTTTCCCATCGGCGTCTGTTGGCTGGCGCATTTCGCAGGAATCTTTCTGGAAGGTAAACCCAAAAGTATTGTCGAATGTAAAGCTTCGTGCTTCATACGGGTCATTGGGTAACGGAAATATCAATCCGTATTCGTTTACCGAAAACTTTTCTATCTCCCAGTCAGGCCGCATCCTCAACGGGATTCGACCGCAGCGAACCGGTCAGCCCAATGTTGTTCCTGATGGGCTTACCTGGGAATCATCTACCACCGGCAATATAGGGTTGGATTTTTCAAGTTTAGATAACAGGCTCCAGTTCGTGGGGGACTTCTACAGGCGCTGGACAACGGATATGTTTACCAACGGGCCTACAGTTCCGGCCATTTATGGCACTGCCGTTCCAAAAGGAAACTACGCCGATTTGAAAACGACCGGGTGGGAAATATCCCTTAGATGGATGGATAATTTTATGCTGGCTGATAAGCAGTTTAATTATGATGCCCGCATTACCATGGCCGACTCCCGGGCTATCATCACAAAATACAATAACCCCGAAATGAACCTTTCAGATTATTATGTGGGTCAGCGTGTAGGAGACATATGGGGTTACCAGGTAGAAGGATTATTCCGGTCGGAAGAAGAAATTGCCAAATCTCCTACACAAAAGAATATTCCCAATACCAACACCAGGAAAAACTATGTTGGGGATATTAAGTTTAAAAACTTAGACGGAGATGACCAGATTTACCAGGGATTGAACAGGGTTGGCAATTCCGGCGATAAAACCATTATCGGTAATAAAGAACCGCGCTATATATATGGATTCAATCTCAATGGCGACTGGAATGGCATTTTCATATCTGTTTTTTTCCAGGGTGTGCTGAAGCAGGACTACTATCCTTCTCCCGAAGCACGTTTCTGGGGCCAGTACAACCGTCCTTATAATGCGTACCCGCGCTGGCAGCAGGATAACATGTTCAGAGAAGACCTCCAAAATTTCGACGCGTATCTGCCAAGGCTGGTGGGTTATATTGCACAGGGAACAGGCCGGGCGTTGAATTTACCCAATGACCGCTTTCTGCAAAATGCTTCTTATATCCGTTTACGGAACCTGCAGGTGGGCTATACATTGCCCAATAGCCTGGCCTCCAGGATACATGCCACCGATCTCAAAATCTATTTTTCTGCGGAAAACCTGTGGACCTGGTCGCCTATGTACAAATGGACGAAGGATACCGATGTAACCAATATATACGGATCAGACCGTGATTTGAGTGGCGGTACCAGTGGAGACGGCTATAACTATCCGATGCTCAAAGTG
>CAMPJQ010000232.1 GCA_946886925.1 uncultured Terrimonas sp. | reverse complement strand
GAATTAAAAAAGAAATTCGCCAATAAGCAGTCATCATACTTTATTTATATTCTGATTGACCGTATAGTGGTAAAGGAGTTTGACGAAGATGATATACACCGGTTGTCCGACTCCGTTGGTACAGCTTTTTTTGAGGGTGAAGGAGAAATGGTGGTTGAAGTAAATGGTACAGAACAGCTACAGTATTCCGGCAGATTTGAAAAAGACGGCATTAAATTCGAGGAGCCTGTTCCCAATCTTTTTTCATTTAATAACCCTTACGGCGCCTGTCCAGTATGTGAAGGATTTTCGCAGGTGCTGGGCATTGATGCCGATCTCGTAATACCGGATCCCCGGCTAAGCGTTTATGAAGGTGCGGTAGCCCCCTGGAAAGGAGAAAAGCTTAGCCGCTGGAAGGATGAGTTTATACGGGGTGCAAAGCATTTTAATTTTCCTGTACATAAGCCTGTTATTGATCTTTCCAAACAGCAGTACGATGAATTATGGAATGGAAATGCTCATGTGAATGGTATTAACGATTTTTTTAAAGAAGTAGAACAGAATTTATATAAGGTACAGTACCGTGTGTTGTTATCCCGTTATCGCGGAAGAACGATCTGTCCCGAATGTAGGGGTTACCGGTTGCGCAAAGAGGCCTTGTATGTAAAAGTTGGCCAAAAGCATATAGGAGAGCTATGCGAACTGCAGGTAAAAGATCTGAAAAAATGGTTCGACGAACTGCAGCTAAGCGATTATGATAAACAGGTGGCTAAACGTGTGCTTATTGAAATCAGGCAAAGAGTACAGGTATTGCTTGATGTGGGCCTGGGCTATCTGAGCCTTAACCGGCTGGCCAATAGCCTGAGCGGCGGAGAAAGCCAGCGCATTCAGCTAACCAGGAGCCTGGGCAGCAATCTTACCAATTCTTTATATATCCTTGATGAACCCTCTATCGGGCTGCATTCAAGAGACACTGCCAGGTTGATAAAGGTATTAAAAGAGCTGAGAGATTTGGGTAATACGGTAGTAGTAGTGGAGCATGATGAAATGATGATGCGGGAAGCAGATCATATTATTGATATGGGCCCCCTGGCAAGCCACATGGGAGGTGAAGTAATCGCGGAGGGCGATTATGATGATTTAACCAGTAATACAAAAAGTCTTACAGGAAAATATTTGAAGGGAGAATTAAAAATTGAACCCCCGGCTGCTGTCCGCAAATGGAAACGGTCGCTGGTAGTGGAAGGCGCCCGTCAAAACAACCTCAGCAATATTACTGTTGAATTACCCCTTAATGTTTTGTGCGTAATAAGCGGGGTGAGTGGCAGCGGAAAAACTACTTTGATAAAGCAGGTCGTATACCCGGCTTTAAAAAAGCTAAAAGGAGAGTTCGTAGACAAAGTGGGAATGCATAAAAACATAGCAGGAGACATTGATGCTGTTAGCCAGGTAGAACTCGTGGACCAAAATCCAATTGGTAAATCATCGCGGAGCAATCCTGTCACCTATATTAAAGCCTACGATGAAATAAGGGACCTGTATGCCAAACAGCCATTGGGCAAGATCAATGGTTTTCAGCCAAAGCATTTTTCTTTTAACGTGGAAGGTGGCCGCTGCGATGCGTGTAAAGGTGAAGGCGAGCAAGTGGTAGAAATGCAGTTTTTGGCTGATGTGCACCTTACCTGCGAAGTTTGTAATGGGAAAAGATTTAAAGAAGAAGTGCTGGCCGTAACTTATAAAGAGAAAAATATTTTTGATGTATTGGAAATGAGTGTAGATGAAGCTCTTCAATTTTTTAAGGAGCAAAAAGACATTATTACAAAATTAAAACCTCTTGCCGATGTGGGCCTGGGATATATAAAGCTCGGGCAATCAAGCGATACCCTTTCCGGTGGTGAAGCTCAGCGGGTTAAGCTGGCTTCTTTTTTGGGAAAAGGTAAATCGCAGGGAAGCATCCTGTTCATTTTTGACGAACCTACTACGGGCCTGCATTTTCACGATATTAATAAACTGCTCACTTCTTTTAATGCATTAATAAACCAGGGCCATTCTATTTGGGTGGTTGAGCACAATACCGATGTAATAAAAAGTGCCGACTGGGTAATTGACCTTGGGCCGGAAGCGGGAGATGAAGGGGGTAACGTTGTTTTTGCAGGTGTTCCGGCAGATTTGAAAAAGGTGAAGGAAAGCTATACAGGGAAGTTTCTGTAACGGGGCATATTTTTTTGCATCGTAAATGACTGCTCTGCAAAGCCCGCTGTGGAAAGCCCCCCACTTCACACCGCCTATGTTCTTCAGAGAAACGACCTTTTTGGTCGGCCCCAACCGCAGCCACACCACCATTGCCTGCAGGCCGGCTATGGACTACCCCGATCTTGTGGATGGGCTGGTAGTGATCGCCCCCGCACTGGCGCTTCGGGAAGAAAAGCCAGGAGGAGCTCCTATAAAATTTTTCATTCATCCTTTGTATTTTATGAATGAAAAATTTCATGTACGTTTGAAGAGAACTTAAAACAGCAAAACAATGAAAGCAATCCTTTTCCTTTTCGGCGCATTGATCGCTTATATCCTGCCAACATTTGCTTTGCACCTGCCTGTAAATCCTCCTGCGGGAATGGAGGGAATATATGAATACAAATCAGCAGAAGCACCTTATGAATATCAGAAGGGTATCATTGAGCTTAAAAGAACAGGTAACAAATGGGCAGCAACAGTGATGGTTGACTACCAGACATTTGCAGCACAGGAAGTAAAAGTGGAGAATAACCGGGTGCAGTTCAGGATCTCTGTTGAAGGAAATTCCGTCCTGGTAAAGCTTCAGCATAAAGGCGACACACTAACAGGTACTGCCAGCAGTAATGCGGAAGGGGTAATGAAGGTAACCGCTGAAAGAAAAAAGGTGATACCCAAAAAATAATGGCAGGGAAACCGCAATCAGGGTATGGTAAGGCCGCTATTTTTATTGTTTTGCCGAAGTTGAAAATTGGCGCAAATGAGTTTGCGCGCATTCAGTTATCATTTATTTGTTAACTGCCCACGCTGATTTTAGGGAATGAATGGATGCACTTACATTAATTTCTCCCTTAGAAGACAAGGAATACCATTTGGTTTCATCGGGTCTGAAACAGGAGGTCATTACCATCAGCCCGTCATTAGCATATATTTCGAGTGTGGTACGATCTACCAGTACCCGAAGCTTTATTTTTCCATTAACAGGTGCAAGCGGCGCTTCTCCCATATTGTTGTGCTGATCCGGGTTCTTCCTGATGTAAGCCTTCCATTTATCGGGCGGGAAACCACTTTGCTCTGCAGCACCGCCACAACGAATTGTTTTCTTAACTGCATCATACTGAATAGTTGCGCCCCTGATACCTAAATCAAAGGAACTGGATTTTTTCAAGTCAATTTCCATAACCATGTCATACGAATCGCCCTTAAGTTCGCGCAAGGGATTATCACCCCGCGGGATAACCGATCTTTGCCATTTGATTTCCGGATCGTAAAGATTTCTTATTTCTCTTACCGGTGTTCTAAGCAACCGGATTCCTTCATGTGTAGTTTTTAATGCAAGTTCTGTAGGAAAATTCATCTGCTGTTCGAATGGCATACCCGGATACCTGTTTGTTGATAGCCAGGCTATCTGAATTTTGCGACCTTCAGGAGCATTATTCCATATTTGCGGAGCATATAAATTGTTACCGTAGTCTCCAACAATCGTACCTGTTTCCGGTTTAAATGTTTTACCGTCAAAAGTTCCTACAACGTAGTTACCATTGGCACCTGAAAACACCCATTTTTTGTTGCGTTCATCTCCATCAACAAAAAAGGGTTCAAATCCCGGGCACTCTGCTATACGATTTAAAGAAACAGTTGATTGCTGCTCCCAATCCCGCAGGTTAGATGATGAAAATATTCCGAAATCATAATCTGTGTCCATATAGAGCGACATGATCCATTTTTTTGAGTCGTCATCCCAAAACACTTTGGGATCGCGGTTGGCCCCGTTTATATTCTTAATTACCGGGTTTTGATCATAATAGGTAAATGTATTTCCACCGTTTGTGCTATATGCAATGCATTGCGTACATTTTGGGCCAAATCCATCATTGGGACTACCCCCATTGGTAATGAAAGCAATAATTGGTTTTTCTTTACCGGACTGAAAGCCCGACACATTATTTACATCTACTACTGCTGATCCTGACCAGCATCCTCCCCATACCTTATGCGGCGTAATATGGTTTTCATTTTGTGTCCAGTGTATAAGGTCCCTGCTGGTAGCATGTCCCCAGTCTTTATAGGCACCATGCCTGTGGGGAGGCATGTACTGAAAAAACAAATGATAAGTACCATCATAATATACCAGCCCGTTAGGGTCGTTTAACCAGTTCTTTTTTGCCGTAAAGTGAAATTGCGGCCTGTATTTTTCATTATAATATTCCGGCAATCCATCATGATTCAACGCTGCCACACCGAATAAGGAAGCGGCCTTTTCATCCGCTAAAAAACGATCCCAGACAGCTACACAAGCGATCCATCCGTTAAAAGCAGATTCAATAGTATTTTTTGCCATATCGCCATCGGTATAAGGCTCCTTATATTGGGCCCCAATCAGCACCGGGTGATGGTTCCAGCCCCTGATTTCCCCTTCGGTAACCTCATTGTCCCGCAAAATGCCGTCTATGTATAATTCTGATTTCTTTCCATTGAAGCGAAACAGGATGTCATGCCACTTCAGCCATTCTTCTTTAGGCACTTTGTACCTTAAAAGATGTGCACCGCCAATATCATCACTTCCCAGCATTGCTTCTATGCATAGTTCTTCTTCTCCTTTTTTATGCAAGGTGATACTGTAGCCTATATTTTGATCATTTCCGGACTTTGTCAATAAGGGGTTATATTCTTTTATAGAGTCCGGTTTCATTCTTACAAATATGGATATGCCTCTTCCATGCATTTTAAGTTCTCCGTTCATTCCCTGACCCGCAGTAAGCCATGAGCTGCCATCAAGATATGCAGCGTTGCCGTCGCTGCCATTTTTCTGCAGGGCAGGCTTATCATCATCTGACAGTGTAATGAATTGAACTGCTCCCTGCTGCTGCAACCGGCTGTTTAAACCAGACTGATCGTTCAGGTCAGAAAAGGACCAGGTTGCAACCGCATCCTGAAATAGCGATGTTTTGTGGTTACAGGATAAAAACAACAGGGCGCATACTGATAAACAACACAATACTCTTAGCATTAAAAACGGGTTGGGTTTTTGGAAAATACGGGTTGCAGTTTTAATGCAGTTACTATCCCGGATTTTGATTAGTAAAAAGAAAGATATAAGTTATATGTACAGTAA
>CAMPJQ010000231.1 GCA_946886925.1 uncultured Terrimonas sp. | reverse complement strand
TTACAAAAAATGCAAACACCACGCTGGCAATACCATTGGCAGTCATAAATGCCACATTCACCTTCCGAAGGTCATCCGGCTTAACAATGGAGTGTTGGTAAATAAGCATCCCGGCAAAAACAGATACCCCTATCCAGTACCATATACCAAAGCCACCGTATATGCCCGCCGCAATAACAAGCAAAGCAGATAAGATGTGCATAACTTCAGACACCCGTAATGCATTTTTTTTACCCAACGCCACAGGAATGGAATAAAGGTTTTGCGACTTGTCAAATTCCTCATCCTGCAGGGCATAAATGATATCAAAACCACTCACCCAAAAAAGAACGGTAAAAGAAAATAAAACCGGCAGCCAGTCGAAACGCCCCGTAACCGCCAGGTAAGCCCCAATAGGTGCAAGACTTAACCCGAGCCCAAGTACAATATGACATAATGGGGTGAACCGCTTGGTATAACTATAGCCCAATACTACAAATAATGCTACAGGCGCTAAAAAAAAACAAAGTGTATTGATAAAAAAACAGCTCCCCATAAACAGCAAACACGACAATACAGTAAACAACAATGCGTGATTGGCCTTGATAATGCCTGCCGGGATTTCTCTTATTGCCGTACGCGGGTTTCGGGCATCGAAGCTTCTGTCTAAATACCGGTTAAAAGCCATGGCCGCACTGCGGGCAGTGATCATGCAAACCAGAACAAGAAGCAGTTTGATTAATAACTGACCAGACGATACATTAATCAAATTACCGGAGGTATGCAATCCGGGGAAATGCACTCTGCTGTTATCTTTATTGATGAAATCTGTTTGAAGCACCCCGAGGAAAAAACCAATCATTGCAAAAGGCATTGCAAAAATGGTATGGGAGAATTTGATCAGCGAAAGATAATTCTTCACTTTGGTCATGCTGCAAAGTTATGAACAGTATATGGAATTTAGGGCATGTATGTAAATGTAAGAATAAAAGCAAAAGCTCATACCCGCATTTTTACGGTTCCGTTTATAAGTTTTACCAGTTCCCACAATACAATTCCGGCTGCTACGGATATGTTTAAAGAATGTTTTGTACCCGATTGGGGTATTTCAATACATCCATTACAAAGTTTCAATACTTCCTCATCTACCCCGCCCACTTCGTTACCAAATATTACGGCAATCTGCCGTATGGAATTATTCCCTGTAAGTGTTGCCCAATTGAGTTCAGCCAGTTGTGTACTGCCTTCTGCCTGTTCTACCGCCCAAATTGTATATCCCTCTTTCTTTAATGCATTTATAGCATCCATCGTGGAAGAATAGTATACCCAATGTACGGTTTCCGTAGCGCCCAATGCTGTTTTATGAATATCCCTGTGGGGCGGCCGGGGGGTATAGCCACAGAGGCAAATGGATTCTACCAAAAAAGCATCGGCAGTACGAAATACACTGCCCACATTATGCATGCTGCGTACATTATCCAGCACCACTACTAACGGGCTTTTATCTGATTGTTTAAACTCCTCTACCGTTTTGCGGTTCAGTTCATCCATGCTTAGTTTTCGCATGGCACAAAGATAAAGGGGATTGAAAATTTGAAATTTTAAATTTCAAATTTAGGAATTAAATATTCGGGAATAGTATTCCCTGCAGTTCCTTATTTTTGCCCTCCTGTATGGCAAAAGCAAGTTCAGATACACCATTAATGCAGCAACACCGGGCTATCAAACAAAAATACCCCGATGCCATATTATTGTTTCGTGTAGGCGATTTTTATGAAACCTTTGGCGAAGATGCCATTATCACTTCCCGCGTACTGGGTATTACCTTAACCAAAAGAAACAGCGGGGCGGCAACTTCATCCGAACTCGCAGGTTTTCCGCACCATGCCTTAGATACCTATTTGCACAAATTAGTGAAAGCCGGTTACAGGGTAGCCATCTGCGATCAGTTGGAAGACCCCAAACAGGCCAAAGGCATAGTGAAGCGTGGTGTAACGGAAATGGTTACCCCGGGAGTGGCCACCAACGATAAATTACTGGAGCATAACAGCAATAATTTTTTAGCCGGCGTTTACTTTGGTGAGAATATCATCGGTACTTCTTTTCTTGATATTTCTACCGGTGAGTTTTTTGTGGCCGAAGGCAATGCAGAGTATGCCGATAAACTGTTGCAAAGCCTCAAACCTGCGGAAGTTGTTTTTCAACGGAGCTTTCAGAAGCAGTTTAAAGAAACCTTTGGAGCAAAATTTTACACCTATACACTTGAAAGCTGGCTGTTTGACAAAGCATATGCAGCAGAATGTTTACTCAAACATTTTGCAACACATTCACTAAAAGGTTTTGGTATTGAAGATATGCATGCCGGCATTGTGGCAGCAGGCGCCGTATTGCATTATCTTAAAGATACCGAGCACCCTAACCTGCAGCATATTACTTCGGTGCAACGCATTGATAAGGACGATCATTTGTGGATGGACCGTTTTACCATCCGTAACCTGGAACTGCTGGGCAACAGTTCAGACAGCAGCCAGACCTTGCAAAAAGTAATGGACAATACGGTTTCGCCTATGGGCGCCCGCTTGATGAAACGATGGATCGTTCTGCCGCTCAAAGATATCAGCCACATTAATGAAAGACTGAACCTGGTAGAATATTTCATTAAAGACGCAGATTCCAGGAATGTGGTGGCCCAGCATATTAAACAATGTGGCGATGTAGAACGCTTAGTGAGTAAAATTCCCATTAAGAAGATCAATCCCAGGGAAATTAAACAGATCGCCCGGGGGTTACAGCATATTGAGCAAATAAAAATCACTTGCATCAAGAGCAGCAACGACTACCTGAAACGGTTAGCCGACGGGCTCAATCCCTGTCATTATATTGCTGAAAAGATCAATAAAGAGATCATTGATAATCCCCCCGCACAATCGTATTAATGAAATATTATTAATAAAGCCGTACATGCGGAGTTAGATGAGTTGCGTAGCATTGCCAGCGGCGGGAAAGAATACCTGCTGGAACTACAGCAGAAAGAAACTCAGGCTACAGGCATTTCTTCCCTAAAAGTGGGTTTTAATAATGTTTTTGGTTATTACCTTGAAGTAACCAATGTGCATAAAAACAAAGTGCCCGAAAACTGGATCCGCAAACAAACACTTACCAATGCCGAACGCTATATTACACCTGAATTAAAACATTATGAAGAAAAGATTACCGGCGCAGAGGATAAAATATTCCAGATAGAACTGGAACTCTACGATAAATTGTTACTGGAACTGCAGGACTATATCGCTCCTATGCAGGTAAACGGCAATATTCTGGCGATATTGGATTGCCTGATCTGCTTTGCCAATAATGCCTTACAGTACAGCTACAAAAAGCCCCAACTGCATGATGGTCGTTTGCTTGAGCTAAAAGAAAGCCGTCACCCGGTAATAGAACGCAATTTGCCTGCAGGTGAACAATACATTGCCAACGATATAGTGCTTGATCCTGAAGACCAGCAGATTATTATACTTACCGGTCCTAATATGAGTGGCAAAAGCGCCCTGCTGCGGCAAACCGCCCTTATTACTTTAATGGCGCATACCGGAAGCTTTGTGCCCGCCGCCAGCGCACATATACCGGTGACCGATAAAATATTTACAAGAGTTGGCGCATCAGATAACCTGAGTGCGGGGGAATCTACCTTTATGGTGGAGATGAATGAAACGGCGAGCATTATCAATAATATTTCTCCGGCAAGTTTAATTTTACTCGATGAGATAGGAAGGGGCACTTCTACCTATGATGGTATTTCCATTGCGTGGAGCATTGCTGAATTTTTACACAATTCCCCATTTGCACCCAAAACATTGTTTGCCACACACTACCATGAACTGAATGAACTGGAAAATAAATTACCCCGGGTAAAAAATTATCACATCACCAATAAAGAAGCAGGAAACAAGGTGATCTTCCTGCGAAAATTAGCGCCGGGTGGCAGCACACACAGCTTTGGTATTCATGTAGCCAAAATGGCCGGCATGCCTCCATCCTTAATTGACCGCGCCAATACCATTTTAAAACAGTTAGAGGATAAGCACACGGATAATAACGGCAATGCGGTAACCCAGGCCGTAAAGCAGTTATCCGCTCCTCAATTGCAGCTCTCTATTTTTGATATACATACCGAAACTTTCCAGAACATCAGGCAAATACTTGAAACCCTGGATATTAACCGGCTTACCCCGGTAGAAGCATTGCTGAAATTGAATGAGATCAAAAACCTGCTGAAGTAAGCATAGCATGATACAGGAACAAAACTTCACGGCAAAAGTGGGGGAAGGAGGTTACAAGTTACAGGTTACAGGGGTGCAAGGTGTGTCCGAATTTCGGATTTACTTCATCTGTTCCACCACTGCGTACAGGTTTGAAATTTGATTTTTCTTTGTCTTTTGTTATTTGGTTCTTGCTTCTTTGTATTCTTTCGTATTTCGGTTTTCAGTCTTCGGATTTGTACAGGTTTGTTTTTTTGTGATTTTGGTTCCCGGTTCTTTGTATTTCTTCGGATTTCAAAATTACGGCTTCGGGCTTTACATTGCAACCTTATCTCTTCGTTCCTTCATTTCCCTCCAGGTTGTAAGAATAATGCCTTCTTTTTCAATAAATTTTTTCAATGCCGGATCCATCATGGCTAAGTAATCACCTCTGCGGGTTGGTCCTGAATCGGATATATGCTGAAATGTTTCAGAGGTATTGGTGCAATGCATAATGATCATGGTAATACCCGGTTTAAGCGATTTCAGCACTTCAATATATTTTTTCGTTTTATAAGACTGTAATTTTTTGTCATCCGAATATATATCGGGTGAGGGTTTCCAGCTATAGCTGTCGTTGTAGAGGTCGTCTAAAACAGGCAATCCCGCATTCCATAAGGTTCTGCCTACTTCACGTGCCATTTTCATATCGGCTGAAGTATTTTTTAGTTCCTCAGCAATTAAAGTATTATGTCCGCCCGGAAACATCACCGGAATTTTATACTCCATACCCACTTTAATATAGCGTTCAACAAAAGCCGGGGTTGCAAACAAAGTACCCATATGCGAATCGAGATGAGTAGGTTCAAAGCCCATTGTTCGCGCTCTTTCAACCTGCGCTCTTATTTCCGTTTCCACTTCATCTGCACTGGCATGCTTCACCACATCGGCCACGCCACGCCACATGGCTCCCTCTGCGTCTACCAGCCCCGGCGTTTTTGGCTTCCCGCTCAAAGGTCCCCAGCGGTAATCCTTCCATTCGGAAGTTAAGGTAAGATGCAATCCCGCATCTAACCCCGGATGTTCTTTCATATAATGCACAAAACCCGGCACCCAGGGGCAGGGC
>CAMPJQ010000230.1 GCA_946886925.1 uncultured Terrimonas sp. | reverse complement strand
GGCGGAATGCCTTTGGGGGCCTTTGTTGCTGATAAGAAAACCATGTGGAGCCTTACCAGCAACCCTGTTCTCGGGCATATTACTACATTCGGCGGACACCCCGTAAGCTGTGCCGCCGGACTGGCTGCTATGAAAGCATTGCAGGAAGAAAATATTATTGAAGGGGTAAAGGAAAAGGAAAAACTTTTTCTTTCCTTACTGAAACATCCTCAAATTAAAAGAGTACGCTCTGCTGGTTTACTGATGGCAATTGAATTTGAAAGTTTCGAAAAAAACAAAGCCATTATTGACCGCTGTATTGAGGGTGGCGTATTAACAGACTGGTTTTTGTTTGCACCGGAATGTATGCGTATTGCTCCCCCGCTCAACATCAGCAACGAAGAAATTACCGGGGCCTGCGGGATCATTACCAATGCCATTGACAAAGAATGATCACTCTTCCTGCATTACGGGCAATACAATAGCACTGCTGTTCACTGCATCGTGATAAATGCGAATGGCAGCTTTTTTAAAATCTTTCGCATTCATACCGGGGATATATCCAAATGTTTGCGGATTTCTGTCTACCAATGGAAACCAACTGCTTTGTATCTGCACCATTACCCGGTGTCCTTTTTTAAATGTATGCGCCACTTCATTGAGGTTGAACTCAATCTTTTCAATTTTATTTTTTACAAAAGGTTCCGGTTTCCCGAAGCTGTTGCGAAATTTTCCGCGAAACACTTCCGCTCTCACCAATTGCTGGTACCCGCCCATATCAAGTGAATCATTACCGGGTGTTTCTGCCGG
The DNA here is from genome assembly GCA_946886925.1 of uncultured Terrimonas sp. Next base: position 4,588 of record CAMPJQ010000230.1, on the reverse strand, counting down.
TCGTGGATACAAAAAAACGGGCGCCAACTTCGCCGGTCAACGTAATGTCTTTTTCAAATGTTTCTGTTTGAAAGGAGAGCACATCAGCACGCTGCGCTGCAAAACGCTGGTCTTCCGCCATGTATTTATTGTTTCGCCTGCTCCATACCCCATTGGTATAAGGCACAGGGTTATTGGGATCGCTTATATATTCAGTCCTGCTGTTATTTGCTATGGGTTTGCCCTCCGATATTTTTCCCCCGTCCTGCAAATAGAAAGGTACAGGCTTGCTGATCGCCGGAGGCCAGGTATCATAATGCTTCCATTCATTGGTGCCTGTTTCAAAAACCATTATTTCGGACTGATCAAAGCTGCCTTTGTCTTTCAGATAGAAATTAAAAAATTTTGTTTCAATCTCATCCTGATAATATTCGTTCAAATCGGCACCAAAGCGGTAATCAGCAAAGGATCTCCACGATGGAGCCGCCCAGCCGCCATGCGTCCATGGGGCCATTACCAGCCGGGCATTATTACCGGGCGATTGTTCCTCGATGGCTCTGTATGTCTTTAACGCGCCGTATAGATCTTCCGCATCAAACCATCCGCCTACAATAAGCACAGCAGGCTTAATATTTGTAAGATGCCTGCGGATATTCCTGGATTGCCAGAAATCATCGTAAGTATCGTGTTGTATCACCTGCCTCCATGTGCTATTGGTATCACTGAAATAAGCAGCGGTATTGGCATTTTTTAATGGGCCGAGGTCAAGGAAAAAACGATAAGCATCTTTATAGTTTGTTTTGAAGAACGGGCGGTAGCTTTGGCTGTCTGCTGCAATAGGTCCATCGAATCCGCTGTAGAAGCTAAAATTATCGAGCAGGAAAAAAGCCCCATTGTGATTGCAGTCGTCTCCGATAAATTCGTCCGACATGGGCGCCTGCGGCGAAACGGCTTTTAAGGCAGGATGTGCATCGGGCAGTGCTGCGCTGGAATAGAAGCCTGGGAAGGAAATACCATACATACCCGCACGGCCATTGTTTCGGGTATGCTTTAACAGCCATTCTATAGTATCGTAGGTATCGCTTGATTCATCCACGTCACTGTTTGATCTTTTTACATCAACTGCAGGCGTCATTTCACGAAACCTTCCTTCACTTTTATACCGCCCCCTTACATCCTGGTATACAAAAATATATTTCTCTTTCATAAGCGAAGGATTAGGACCCAGGCGGGGGCGATAATTGCTTTCGCCATAAGGGTTGCACGAATACGGCGTACGTTGCATAAGAAGCGGGTATGCCTGCCCGGTGTCTGTAGGAGTATAAATAGCCGTATATAGCTTTCTCCCATCCCGCATGGTTATATAGTGTTCCGTTTTATGATAATTTTGCCTGATCCATGCAGAATCTGTGAGTACCTGGCAAAAAACAAAAACCGGTGAAAAAAAGAAGAACAGATAAACAGGTATGCGGTACATGCGGTATTGGGTTTTGAAAATAAATGTAATACATTCACACTTCCGGGAACAAATTAATTATGAACGATAACAAAGCGGTCATCGAAAAATTTTACAGCTCCTTTCAACGGTTAGATGCCGCCGCCATGAATGCATGCTACAGTGAGGACATCATTTTCAGCGACCCCGTATTCGGCATATTAAAAAGTGAAGAAGCAAAGGCTATGTGGGAAATGCTTTGTGCCAATGCAAAAGATTTTTCGCTCAGTTTTTTCGACATTGAATTGTTAGATGAAGAATATGCCACCTGCAAATGGAAAGCTACTTATACGTTTTCCAAAACCGGGCGAAAAGTAACCAATAGCATAAAGGCCTATATGCGTTTAAAAGACGGAGCGATCATTGAACACAGTGATGCTTTCAGGTTGAGCACCTGGCTGGCGCAGGCTTTCGGCTGGAAAGGGCTTGTTTTTGGCTGGACAGGTTTTATGAAAAGGGCTGTACAAAAAAACGCCAGGAAAAATTTGATAAAATTTATAGAAACCAAATACCCGGTTCAAGATACCTAAATCGTTTACTTCATTTCTACCATTTCGCTTTTGGCTATAATATGATATAGTTTAATAGTAAGCGCATGAAAAAGTATTTTAGCGTTGGCATTTCTTTCAATATAATATGCTGCCTTATCTAATTCTTCTATTATAGCCTGGTGCTGATGCAGGGAAGCGATCTTATTCAACCGCTGCGCAAAATCTCTCTCTGCATCGGGCAGTTGAGCACTTAATCCCGGTATGAGCTGCAAACGAATGCTCTGTTCAAGCAAATGATTGAAATAACGTAAAAATTGCTTTTGTTTTTCCCTGCCCTGACGGCTCATTTCTTCAATCCATTTTACCTGCGCAATAAAATTGTTTTTCACAATTACGTTTAGCCATTCCCGCAATATTCCCTGCCAGTCATCACCCGAATGCTGCAGCAATTGCAGCGCTTCATGATAATTGCCTTCGCTTAACAATGCTATTTGCCTGGCCTGCTCCGGCAAAACTTTTGCCCTTTCCGTTAATGCGGCTTCAATATCTTTTATATCTAATGCAGGAACCTTAACCAGTTGCGTACGGGAAAGGATGGTGGGGAGTATAAGACTTTCATTTTCTGCTACCAGCAGAAATAAAGTATCCGGCGGAGGCTCTTCTATCAGTTTAAGTAGTTTGTTCCCGGCATTGCCCAGGTACTCAGGCAACCACATCAGTAAAATTTTATACCTGCTTTCAAAACTTTTCAGGCTCAGCTTGCGGATAATATCATTGCATTCATACGCAGTAATATTACCCTGCCGGTTTTCTGCTCCAATGAACTGCAACCAGTCGTACCCGTTACCATATGGATATTGTTTTATAAATTCTCTCCAGTCACTGCTATAGTCCGAACTGAGTGGTTTATCACCACTTTTCCTGGGAACTACAGGATATGAAAAATGAATATCGGGATGGACCAGTCCGGCTGCTTTTGACCAGGCTGGTTGCTTTTGCATCCACTCATCTGCCTGCTGCCAGTTTTCATTTACAGGAACTTTAATATTTACTTCAGCATCAGCCTCTCCAAAAAGAGATATGGAAGCATCGGGGGCAGTATCAGGCTTTGTGTATGAAAAAAGGCTTACATAATTGGCAAATGCCAAAGCCAGCGGTAGTGCGCCGGAGCCTTCTTTACCCAAAAACAATAAGGCATGACTTAAACGATTCTGCTCTACCAGTTGTAACAGCCGCTGTTTTACATTTTCCTGTCCAATAACGTCTTTAAATAACATGGGTGCTAAAATAAGCATTCCGGTGAAAGAAAAAGCGGATGGTTTATTTTCAAATTCTCTTATTCATTGTATCTACTACCCTTTCGGGTTTATAGCCCTTTTTTATTGTTTCTCCAAACCTTTCCATAACCAATGCTGCGCTTCCGATCAATTCTGCTTCATAGCCCAATGTAGAAATGCCGATTTCTGTATTAATGGCAAGCCTGGGTATACAATGTTCGTTGAGGGCCTGTTGTATCGGGGCCTGCCATATTTTACCCGCCAGCGCCCCTCTTCCGCTGAGCACTACAATTCCGGGATTAAGAAGATGAATTAATATAGCAATGCCTCTTCCTATATTATAACCTGCTTCCGACAACAACTCTATAGCAAAACGGTCGCCTTTACCAGCCGAAAAAATTATCGTTTCTGCATCTTTTTCAAGATCTTCTTCCCTGCCCGAAAGTAAATTTTTTAATACGGTTACCCTGCCCGCCTGTATGCCCTCTTTGGCTTTTTCTACAATTACAAAAAGTGAAGTTTCAGTTTCCAAACAACCACTTTTACCGCAACTGCACAACTTGCCGTTAGTAAAAAGCGGTATATGACTAAATTCTCCAGCAAATCCATTATCTCCTCTAAAGAGTGTTCCTTCTAATATCATTCCCAGGCCCACGCCCCACCCGATATTAATAACCATAGCATTTCGCCTGTTGCGGGCGGCGCCAAACTTTAATTCCGCCAGGCCTACTATACCCGAATCGTTTTCAATATGGGCGGTAAGCTTTGTGCGTTTTGATATATAACCTGTGATGCTTTCGCCTTTAGTTTGCAAAAAACTATAATTAAGTCCCTGCTGCGGATCCACAAATCCGGGCATGCCAATACCAATTCCTGCAATCCTGTCCTTGTTCACGCCGGACTGTTCAATAACATACTCAATTTTGTCGGTTAGTACCGATAAAGCCATTGGGTTATCTGCCAACCGCAGTTCAAATTTTTCTACCGGCCGCACATGCTTATTTTGCATGTCCATAATGGCTATCCGTGTAAAAAACTGGTCCATAGCCACCGATACGGTATAAAGGATATCGGGTTTGAGCGAATACATCAGTGGACGGCGCCCCCCGCTTGAAGGAGCATAACCGGTTTCAATAACAATTCCTTCCGCAATAAGCTCATTTAGTATTTTAGTGGTAAGCGAAAGACTTTTATCTATTTTATGGCTTAACTCGGCACAGGACAGTAAATTGGAAAAGTAGAGTTGCCTGATGATTTTTTTCTTATAAGATTGACTTTTAGCGGCCATACAAATAAATGAGTACCATCGTTTTAGTAATATACAGTAAGTTAGTACAAGTTTTTTT
>CAMPJQ010000229.1 GCA_946886925.1 uncultured Terrimonas sp. | reverse complement strand
TTCCCAATCCATCACGGGTATCCAGCTTCTGATCTCCGATGGTTACTTCTCCCTTCAATACAAAAACATATACGCCATTTCCTTTTCTTTTGATATCGTAGCTTAACTGTTTCCCCTGTTCCAGGTCACCAAGACTGAACCAGGCCTCCTGCTGAACAGTAACGCCCTCATTGCCATTCGACCGTGGCGATACGATCTGCTGCAACTTGTTTTTCCTGTCTGCGGTTTGAAGTGATACCTGGCTGTATTGCGGTTTAATATTTTTGCTATCAGGATATATCCATATCTGTAAGAATTTTACCTCCTTATCTGCATTCGCATTATACTCGCTGTGCGCTACTCCGGTGCCTGCGCTCATGGCCTGGACGTCGCCTTTGCGAATGATTGTTTTGTTTCCCATACTGTCGGTATGCTCCAGGTCGCCTTCCAGCGGAATGGAAATGATTTCCATATTGTCGTGGGGATGCTTTCCAAAGCCTTTACCGGCAGCTACTGTATCATCATTAAGTACCCTTAATGCGCCAAAATGCATTCGTTCGGGATTGTAATAATTTGCAAAACTAAAGCTGTGATAACTGTTCAGCCAGCCATGATCTGCATGTCCTCTTGTATTTGCTTTGTGTAGTATTTCTTTTGCCATATGTTTGTTTTTGATATAGCAAAACTACTGTTGATGCCGTGATCAGAAAATAATGCAGGTTAAGTAAAAAGCTTAATCCATATTAAGTGCATCTTATCTTTCCCGGGCTGGCTGGTTCAGCATCTTGCTTAAAAATTCGGGGGTAACTCCTATATATGCAGCTATCTGTTTCTGTGGAAGGCTTTGTATCAGGGAAGGATAGAGCCGGCAAAAATTTTCATAGCGTTCTTTTGCAGGCAAACTCAGGTTACCGATCAGGCGGTGCTGGTAAGTAGCCAGCGCATTTTCTGCCAGTATGCGGAAGAACCGTTCAAACTTAGGAACAGCAGTATATATTTTTTCAAGGTCAGACCTGAACAAAAGAATAATGGCTGTATCATCAATGGCGTCTATATACAATGTTCCGGGCAGTTGTGTTATGATACTCTGCATATCACCAATCCACCAGCCGGGCGGAGCAAACTGCAGCACATGTTCAACTCCGTTCTTATCAATAGAATAGCTGCGCAGGCATCCCTCAACTACAAAAGCCTGAAATGTATTTACATCCCCCTCCTGGTACAAAAAATGTTTTCGCCGGATGCTTTTGTATTGCAAAAAAGAAGCAAAGTAGGCCTCCTCCTCAGCGGTGAGGCTAATATGCGTGGCAATATTTTTCAGTAACAGTGCGGTATTCATTTTACAAAACTAATGGCTTTTATGCTGGTTTTTGTTCCATGAAAAAATCTATTGCAGAGCATTTTGCATAATCATCTTATATTAGATCATCATACCCGCATTATGCAAAAATTATTACCCCTGCTGCTGATAACATGTTTATGGCAATTAAAAATTTGCGGACAAACTGCAGATGAAAAAGCAATTTTAAAAATATTAGACGATCAAATCCTGTACTGGAACAGGGGCGACCTTGACCATTTTGTAAAAGGATACTGGAACAACGATTCGCTGATGTTTATTGGCAGCAGCGGCATTGTATATGGCTACCAGAATACTTTAAACCGCTATAAAAAAACCTCTAGCGATACAGCAAAAATGGGTAAGCTCCGGTTTGAGGTATTGCATATAAAAAAGCTTTCGCCTGAATATTATTATGTAGTGGGCAAATGGTTCCTTAAACGAAGTGCAGGGGATGTGGGAGGACACTATACTTTACTGTTTCGTAAAATTAAGGGAGAATGGAAAATTGTTGCTGATCACAGCAGTTAAAAATATGCAGCGGGTCTCGTACGGAGTTCTAATTCCGCCAAATACAGGTTGCCCCTGAACAGCGAGGAAATTAAAATTGAAGCCGGTAGAGTAAAACCCGATAACATTTTTTTACTCATTCCATATCTTGTAGAAATAATAAATGAGTGCGCCGAAACTAATTACAAACCATGAATAGAACATTCCATTAAAAGCATTAAAGCCTCCACGGATCAATGCCCACTCAAGGTATAGGCCAAAGAAGATGGTAATGACAGACCATACAATAATAGCTGTTATCACCCGAAGGATCCTGGTGATGAGTCGTTTTAACTCGGGTTCAATACCACTGCTCATACTAAACGCTTTGGTTATTAATCTAACAATAATTGACTAAAAGCTGCCGAATCGCCATTAAATACATTAAAGTCTACTTTACTGCTTATGCCATTAACCCTGCCGGTTTCGCTGTGTTGCCAAAATACCCAGTTCCTTTCAATGCGGGGTTTATTGGGCTGCAGGTAGTGCGCCACCCATAAAGGATAATCGTCAAAGTCTTTTCCCAGATAATGATTGTAAAAATCAACATTGGTATATATAATGGGTTTTACCTTATAGTAGGCTTCAATGGTGGTGAGCCATTCTTTAACTCTTATGCGAAGGTCGCCTGGTTTTACTCCATACAACTGCTCCACATCCAGCACGGGCGGCAGATCGCCCGGCTCCAGCGTTACCTGTGCTATAAAATTATTTGCCTGCTTTTTACCGCTCTTCGTTGCCAGAAAAAAATGGTAGGCCCCTCTTGTCATCCCCTCTTCCCTTGCCTTATACCAGTTGCGTTTAAACAATCTGTCTACGTTCACCAATCCTTCTGTGGCTTTAATAAAAGTAAAACTCAACTGCATGTCTTCTACGTTCATCTTCTTCACCTCTTCCCAGTCTATCACATCCTGGTGATGAGAGACATCTATGCCATGAATATTATAATTTACGGGGATGTCAATGCCAAAAGCGGTGTACCGCACAAAATGCACATGGTATTCCTTCCAGCGCACATAACCGTATATCCCGGCAGCCGTTAACAGCATCATGCCCGTCATTACCAGCAAAGCCTTCCAGCCTGGAATTGTCTTTTTTTTGCGCGCCATCTGATATATATACAAAGCACCAAAAATCAAATAACAAGAACCAAATAAGCCTGTCCGCCGGGGCGGATTCAAATCCGAATATTAAATTTCGAAATTCGAAGGGAATACCTCACCCTCTTTCCCTCTCCACACAGTAGAGAGGGTCGGTACTTTATAACAATGCCCGTCCGAACCGTTTATCCAGACGGGCCAAAGCAAAAATTCTTTCATTTCAACTATTGAATAAAAGTGAAAGTGCATCCTTTGCGTGAAACAATACGAAATCCAACGATAAACCTCAAACTATAAATATCCCCTATACCAACACGCCTTTGCTTTCATACATCGTTTCTCTGAGCTGTTTTACTCTGTCGTCTTCCAGGTACTCATCAAATGTAGTAAGCCTGTCTATTATACCTTTAGGTGTTAGTTCAATTACGCGGTTGGCAACGGTTTCCATAAAAGTATGATCATGCGATGTAAGCAATACCACGCCTTTAAAATTTACCATGCTTTCGTTGAACGACTGAATACTTTCCAGGTCGAGATGATTCGTAGGCTCATCCAATATTACAAGATTTGGATTTTGTATCATCATCCGGCTGATCATGCACCTTACTTTCTCACCCCCGCTGAGCACGCTCGTTTTTTTCAGGATCTCATCGCCGCTGAAAAGCATTTTCCCGAGAAAGCCACGCAAGAAAGGTTCATCAACATCAGTAACATTGGGCGGCACAAATTGCCTTAGCCAATCCATGAGGTTAATGTCCTTCTGCTCAAAATACGGAGCATTATCATTGGGCAAATAGGCTTTGGTAATGGTTGTACCCCACTCGTATTTCCCCTTATCTGCCTGCATTTTGCCATTAATGATCTCAAAAAAGGAAGTGAGTGCAAGATGATCTTTTGAAAAGAAAGCGATCTTATCGCCCTTGTTTACCGAAAAGCTAACATCGCTGAACAAGACCCTTCCATCATCCGCCTTTTTGAATAATTTTTCTACATTCAATACCTGGTTACCCACTTCACGGTCCTGCTTGAATATAATGCCGGGGTAACGCCTGTTGGATGGTTCAATATCTTCTATTACCAATTTTTCCAATGCCTTTTTACGGGAAGTGGCCTGCTTGCTTTTGGAAGCGTTGGCGCTGAACCGGGCGATAAATTCCAGCAGGTCTTTACGCTTATCCTCCATTTTCTTATTCTTGTCCGACAACTGTCGGGCCGCCAACTGGCTGCTTTCGTACCAGAAAGTATAGTTGCCGGTATATATCTTTATTTTCTGCCGGTCCACATCGGCTACATGCGTACATACAGAATCGAGAAAGTGCCTGTCGTGGCTCACCACGATCACAATATTTTCGTAATCAGCTAAAAAGTTTTCCAGCCAACTGATGGTTTCCACATCAAGATCGTTGGTAGGCTCATCTAATATCAATATGTCGGGGTTGCCAAATAATGCCTGCGCCAGTAATATCCGCACCTTCATGGCTCCGGGTATTTCTTTCATGAATGCCTGGTGATATTCTTCACCAACACCAAGTTCGCCCAGCAAGGTGCCCGCATCGCTTTCCGCAGTATAGCCACCCATTTCACCAAATTCGCCCTCCAGTTCGCCGGCACGCATGCCGTCGGCTTCGGTAAAATCTTCTTTGGCATAAATAGTATCCCTTTCCTGCATTACCTGCCACAGTTTTTGATGACCCATCATAACGGTTTGCAGGGCCGTGTGTTCATCAAAAGCAAAGTGATTTTGCTGCAACACCGCCATACGTTCCCCCGGGGTAATATCTATTGTTCCTTTACTGGGATCAATTTCACCCGAAAGAATCTTTAAAAAAGTAGATTTTCCTGCCCCATTTGCTCCAATAACGCCATAACAATTTCCCTTACTGAAACTAAGGTTTACCTCGTCAAATAATACCCTTTTACCAAAGGATAATGATACATTGTTCACTGTTATCATGACTGCTTCTTATTTTAATTCCGTCTTCCGCGAAAAACAAGCCGCAAAGGTACGATTTAATGCGCATGCGGAGAAGAAACTAAAACACTTCTTTCACCTTTATCCTCGTCGTATCATTCAGCCCGCCTGAACGGCCAGCCCTAAAGGATTATTCAGGCCGGACGCAGTCAGCCGCCCCTGAGGAAACCGGGCGGACAGGAACGCCTATATTTCACCACAACATATAATTATAATTTGCCTGACTAAGCAATAACAGCAACCCAGATCCAGATCTCAATCTCAAATTTCAGCTACTTTATTTGATCGAAGCTTTTTGACGCCCTGCCGAAATGCTCATTTTTTTCCTCCGCTTTTTCATCCTGAATTCCCGGTACCAAACAATGCCTTTTTCTTGACTATTATCAAGTCTTATTTTCATAAATAATTTATACTTTATTGTTAATGAGAGAATTAATGG
>CAMPJQ010000228.1 GCA_946886925.1 uncultured Terrimonas sp. | reverse complement strand
ATTTCTTTTTTCACTGCAAAGGTACCATCACCATAACCGGCAATTGATATATCCTTTTGGAAATATGTTATACTTTATGATTACATACATTGCAACAGATCATAGTTTTAACCACTTCAATCGTAAGCTGTTTGTTACAACACTTACAGAGCTCAAAGCCATGGCCGCTCCGGCAATCATTGGGTTTAAAACAAATTCATTTACGGGATATAAAATACCCGCGGCTATCGGTATGCCAATAAAGTTATAAATAAATGCCCAAAACAGGTTTTGTTTAATGGTAGCGACCGTGCGTTTCGACAATTGAATGGCTTTGGAAATTTTTGAAAGATCAGATGAAATGATGGTCATTTTAGCCACATCCATAGCAATATCACTGCCTTTACCCATAGCAATACTCACATCCGCCTGTGCCAGTGCGGTACTGTCGTTAATACCATCACCAACCATAGCTACTGTTTTACCCTGCTGCTGCAGGGCTTTTACAAACTCCGCCTTTTGCGCCGGCAATACTTCCGCTTTAAAGTGCCTTATTCCTACCTGGTCTGCAATAGCTTTTGCCGTAGCGGCATTATCGCCTGTAAGCATGTACACTGTTATGCCGGCATCCTGTAATTCTTTTACAGCCTGTGCAGAAGAGGGTTTTACGGTGTCTGCAATGGCCACTGCTGCCAGGGCCTGCTTTTCATTAGAAAAATAAATAACCGTTTTAGCTTCTGTCAGCCATTTTGCTGCCGCATGCTGTAACTGATCCGGTACTGTTATATTGTTTTTTTGCAGTAATGGCAAATTGCCCACATACCAGGTTTGGCCATTTACCTGTGCTTTTGCACCAAACCCTGTTATACTTTCAAAATGCTGCACAGGCACATCAGCCACAGTACTAAAATGTTTTACTACTGCATCAGCCAGTGGATGTTCCGACTGTTTTTCAACAGACAGGAGAACGGGAAGATCCCTAGCGTCATTGTTCAGCCAAACAATATCTGTAACAACAGGACTCCCTTCCGTTATGGTTCCGGTTTTATCAAGAACAACAGCGTTTACTTTTTTAGCAAGTTCCAGGCTTTCGGCATCTTTGATCAGGATGCCATTTTCGGCGCCCCTGCCTACTCCCACCATAATGGCTGTTGGCGTGGCCAGTCCTAACGCACAGGGACAAGCGATAACCAGTACGGTGATCATTGCCAGTAACCCGTGGGTAAAACCATTATCGCCACCTAAAATAACCCACACCACCAAACTCAGCAATGCAATGCCTATTACTACCGGAACAAAAATACCGGAGATTTTATCTACTAATTTTTGTACCGGCGCTTTACTGCCCTGGGCTTCCTGCACCATTTTAATGATATGCGCCAGCACCGTGTCGCCGCCTACTTTGCCGGCAACAAACTGAAAACTTCCTTTTTGATTAATGGTTCCTGCAAATACTTTTCCGCCCTTTATTTTTTCTACCGGTACAGGCTCGCCGCTGATCATGCTTTCATCCACAAATGAATTGCCGGAACTTACTGTTCCATCCACGGCTATTCTTTCTCCCGGCTTTACCAATAAGGTTGTACCCACTGTTACCCCGGCAACGGGCATCTCTGCCTGGTGGCCGCCTTCATGTATTACGGTAACGGTTTTAGGCTGCAAGCCCATGAGCTTTTTTATAGCGGATGAAGTATTTCCCTTCGCTTTTTCTTCCAGTAATTTTCCCAGCAATATAAAGGCGATGATCACCGCGGCGGCTTCAAAATATACATGCGCATGCAGTCCTTTGTTATGCCAGTAAGCAGGGAATACAGTATTAAAAGCGCTGAACAAATAAGCTACCCCGGTACTTAATGCTACCAGGGTGTCCATATTAGCCGAGCGATGCATAGTTTGTTTCCAGGCGCCCACAAAGAATTGTCTTCCGAAAATAAAAATAACCGGAGTGCTCAATACCCACATGATATAGTTGGCGTAAGGCAGCTCCATAAAGAACATGCCTATGATCACAACCGGAACAGACAACACTGCTGCCGCAATGGTTTTTACCCTGAGCGCTTTGTATTGTTTTTGCTGCAGCGCTTCGAGCGCATCTTTCGCGTCTTCACTTTCATCAATCACCAGGTCGTATCCGATACCCTGCAACGCGCTTCTTAACTGAGCAGGGCCGGTAATCGTTGGGATATATTCCACCAGCGCATTTCCATTGGCGTAGTTAACGGCTACGTTCACAACGCCGGCCTGATTTTGTAAAATACTTTCAGAACTACCGGCGCAGGAAGCGCAGCTCATATTAAGCACCGGGAAGGATTGCTTTATGGTATCTACTCCATACCCCAGGTTGCGAATGGCCTTAACCGCTTGCGGCAATATTTCCACTGCATCGCTTGTATCAATAACCGCCCTCCTGTTGTTCAGTTCCACTTTATGCGCGGTAATGCCTTCTATTTTACTTAAACCCTTATCAACAATGAGGGCACAATGTTCACTTTCCACTCCTGTCAAAGGCAAATTATATGTATGGTTCTTTGTATTCATCTTATCGTAAGTTTAATGACACAAAGTTCCAAACTATAATATAGTTTCTGTTACATTGTTATGGATAAAATGTACATCTAATTGCAGAGCGGATCATTTGTGAATAGCATCAATAGCCTTGCGGTGCGGGGTGCCCAGGTGTTTGAACTGAGTGGGCGTCATTCCGGTGAGTTTTTTAAACTGGCTGCTCAAATGCTGTGTGCTGCTGTAGCCCAAATTGAAGGCAATCTGGTTTAAAGACAACTCATTGTACATGAGCCATTCCTTAACCTTTTCTATTTTTTGTAAAATGAAGAATTGCTCAATGGTAATGCCTTCCACCTCAGAGAATAATTTACTAAGAGCCGAATAGTCCCTGAATATTTTTTGGCCCAGGTATTTGATTACACTAAAATGATCTTCTATATCTCCATGCTGCACTTTGCCGATAAGCAGGTTTTTTATTTTTTCGATCAACTGCATTTTCTGATCATCCAATAACTCAAACCCGCTTTTTTTCAGATCAGCAGAGAACTGTTCCAATTTGTTTTTACCCGGATCTTTTATTAATTCCACTTCTCCCAGGCGAATATAGTGGGCGGGCAGGTTATTGTTTTTTAGTATTTGCTCCACCGAACCAATACAACGTGGACAAACCATATTTTTAATAATGAGTTTCATGGGCTTCGCTTTTTGTTTCCCTGTTATTTAGTGTAAATCGATTTTTACACGATAATAGTAACCACTTCATTGGGCTTGCCCAATAAGCGGCTAACCGGGCATGCTTTGGCTATCTGTAGTAATCTTTTCCTTTGATCTTCATCTATATCACCGCTTACATTTACCTCGCAATAAAATGTATTCGGGACCGCAGGTATTTCATTTCTTCTCACCAGGTTTACTTTTACGTTAATCACATCAATATTCCATTGCTTGCGCTGTACATACATGCGCAGTGTAATGGACTTACAGGATGCCAGCGCCATACAAAGCAAATCACCAGGTGCAGGCCCCGCATTTGTACCTCCTGCCGCTGCCGGTTCATCGGCCACCCAACTATGTTCACCGGATCGTACAGAGGTAGTGTATAGTTCTCCTTTATTTTCTGCCTCTGCAGAAGCGATGATTTTTGTGTTTGCCAAAAGAAGGATTGTTTTTTATTTACCCGCGTTATTCCATACATCCGCATAGTCATCCGGGTGTCGCTTAAACTGTGCATGTACATAAGGACAAAGCGGAATTACCTTCAATCCATTTTTCCGGGCGTGATCCACCATGGCAGCCAGCAATTGCTTTGCTAAACCTTTACCTTCTGCTTTTGGCAGCACTTCGGTATGATACACCGTTAGTAACCCGTTAGAAATACTAACCACCATTTCCGCCAACTGTTCTTCTCCATCCAAGATATGAAAATGTCCGTGTTTTTTTTCATCCAGTTCCAGTTTAACATCTTCCATAATTTTTTTTAGCGTTAAATATTTAAATCTCAGATTATCATAGCACGGTATCAGTGTTTTTCACTACCCGTCAAAACTCTTTCAATACGCATGTCGGGAATAAACCAGATAATGGCAACCAGCAGGTAAAGCATCAGGCTGATGGATGTGGCTATAAATGCCATACCGATAGCCACGGCATAAATCAAAACACATAGCTTGCTCTTCCTGTCTTTACCAAAGGCTCTGGAAAGTTTACTTTCTTTCCCTTCCCGTTTCATGAGCATTGCCGCCAAAATTGTATAAGCAATGGCATTCATAATCAAAACAATACCATATAATACAACGGGCCATTTCGTAAAATGATTTTCACCCATCCAGGCAGTTACAAATGGAATTAAGGACAACCAAAAAAGCAAATGCAGATTGGCCCACAATACGGCGCCATTGACCTTTTCTATGGCAAACAGCATGTGATGGTGGTTATTCCAGTAAATGCCCACATAAATAAAGCTGAGTATATAGCTCATCAGCACAGGCCATAGAGGCTTAAGCTCAGCAATATTATCGGTATGCGGAATCTTCAGTTCTAAAACCATAATGGTTATAATAATGGCAATAACACCATCACTGAATGCTTCTAAGCGTCCTTTGTGCATATATTAATTTAGAGGCTAAGTAAAGCTCGGGATGCATTTTGCCAGATCAAATGCATCTACCAGTTTCCAAATTTCGGCATTTTTATAATTGTTTTGAATAAAATAAAAAAATGGCATACCGATTAAAGGGTTATATTTTCTGTCCAGGTCAAGCCACTGATATCGGTTAGCGTTAACCGGTAGTTTCCTGACGGCAAATTCCCAAGGCTCTCATCGCGGATGGTTAATCTGGCCTTAGCTCCCAGGGGGATTACTAAACTGTGTTTACCTGGCTTTACCCTGGTAACATATTTGTTGGTGATGTTGCTTTGCGGAAATGCAGCTAAGTCTTTATTGTCTTTTTCCAGAATAATATTCCCGTTGATGCCGGTTAAAGAGATGCCGATCAAAAAGGAACCGTATACATCCGCGCCTTCTATTCTGAACACAGTAAAGGAAAGTTCGCCCTGATCAATACCTGCTTCTGTTATTTCAATTTCGGGCTTTACCGATTTATTGTGCAAAGTTCCCCAAACACCGCCGTGAAAATATTGATTGGTAAAAAGGCTGATACCCAAAATAATGGCAGCGCCTGAAAACACAATTTTATGCAAACGTTTTGTTTGAATGGGTAATGCCCCGGAACCCAGCCATACAAACCATTTTTGCTGCGTCAATTTTAATGATTTTGAACCAAGCCAATAGTCCAGTGAATGCTTTCCGCTGCCGGAAAAGAATATCGTGAACCCAGAAGCCAGTCCTAATATTCCAATCTGCCATTCATCCAGGCAGGTGGTGCCCAGCCATCCCGAACCCAGTAAAATGCCCATAGC
>CAMPJQ010000227.1 GCA_946886925.1 uncultured Terrimonas sp. | reverse complement strand
CTTTTAAATTTAGTGCTTGCTTCCCTATAAATATTTCACCCTCAGACCATGTAAAAACGACTCCACTTTCCTGCGGATCATCCATGCTGGTTGCCTGTGGTTATTGATCAGCACGGAAAACATCAATAGTTTCCCGGTTCTTGTATACAAATAACCGCTAAGGCTTACTACGCCCGTCATGGTACCTGTTTTAGCGTATATAAATCCGCTGTCGCCACGATAATAGTTACTTAAAGTACCCATACCACCGGTTGGGAAGATCGTCTTCAGTCTTTCCATTCCAAATTCATTTTTCATTTTATGGAGTATCCACACAAAATCCTGCGGTGTAAATAAATTATAGCGGCTCAATCCGCTGCCATCGGCCCAGCGTGGTGTTTGAGGAAATGCCTGCATGTCATTGTTCAGCAGGTATTGTATCATTTGCCTGTCATCCATTATATCCAGCTTTTCATTGGCCGCCATTAACAGGGTTTGTTCTGCAAAAAAATTATCACTTCTGTACATCATTATTTTGAAGAGCGAATCGGATGTCTGCGAATGAATTATACCATCCGGTTGGATGATCGTTGTGGATGAATCAATGGTTTTGCCCAAAGAATCTTTTAATAATTCCAATGCCGATTGTAAGCCGTTGGTGATAAAAGGCACTTTTCGATCAGCATTGATCTCTCTCCCCTGGGTGATAAAAAATTTATTTTCGGTTAATGACCGTCGCACGGAAAATACCTGTGCGGCGGTATCACCGCTAAAATTTACTTTCCAGCTAATATCAGGCTCCGAATAAACAAAAGCTTCTTCCCTTGCCATTGCCGCAATGCTTCCCGAATCCCGCACCTGTATCCAGCGGATCACATTTCCGTATACGGGAAAGGAACTGCGTTCCGTCATGTACGCATCATTAAAATCATCCCACATCCATCCTTCACCCAATGCTTCCGCTTTCCAGTTATTTGTGGTAATGGCTATGGGTTTGGATTGCTTTTTTAAAAAATCAAATACCGGTTGGCTGCTAAAATCAGGATGCAAAAAAGAAGGATCGCCGGAAGGCACAATAAATAAAGTATCGGCCGTTTCTTTGTACCGCAGTCCCACTAAACTATCGGGCAAGTATTTCATACCTGCATATAAAGAGATGATCTTGGTATTGCTGGCCGGCACAAAATATTTATTAGCCTGGTAATTGTAAATGAATTTGTTCGCATCCGCATCAAAAACAGAAATACCTGTATGTGCATCTGTCAATACAGAATCGTTGAATAAATTTTCCCTGGCAATCTTATTTATCTTTTTTGAAACACTACAGGAAGAAAGAAAAAGCATTCCAGTAAGGAAGAAGATGATTGGTCGCGAAAAGGGGGTTAAATGATGCATGTTGGCGAGGGGTGAACAGTTAATAGCGGGTTTTACATTTCCACATTTCTCACATTTTCATATTTCCACATTATCTTATTTCCACAACCTGGGAGTCAAAACTGTTAGGATAGCATGGCACGGGGCCAGCGGCGAAGTCCTGACAGGTTGCTAATATTAGCTCCTCTCCTGCGCTCTCAGCCAACGCTCCGGTATTTCATTGCTGCTGGCCTGAATATAATCCTGGTACGAACATGCGATATAGGATTTATCCGGTAACTGCATCCACCAGCGTCCTGTTTTTTTACTTTGTAAAAACACCGTATCAATCTCTGCAAAGGCAGTATTGAATTCAAAGAAGTTATCTTTTTCAGCCAGGAGCGCTTCATGTTTGCCCTGCCATCTTCCATCTACAAAGTACCAAATCATCTGCGCGATTTGCTTTGCGGTCAATTGCTGGATATCGTTTTCCACACTGTAACCATAAATGCCTACGGAATTGATGTTGGGACTCATACCTGCAAACCGGGTAAGCATGCAGGCCTGTTCGCCATCCAATCCGTTAGGAGAAAGATAATTGGAAGGCGCCGCGGCATGCTGTAATGCTGCAATATCAAAGCTCAGCATATTGGTGTTGCGCAATACAGGTTCCATTTCATCCATATGCTCCTTAACCACACCCAGCCGGTAACAATCAAAACGAAGCTTATCCATTGTTTCCAGCATATGCGGATTCACAAAATAGCTCTGAAACGCAATATGATTATAATGCCTGATGAAGTTGGGTTCGCCGGTTAATATCTCCATTAAAAAATTCCTGCTCCGCTGTGGATTATCCATATTCAGATCAATAAGCCCGTCTATTACAGTGGCCTCAATAATATGGTTCAATGCTTTATATGCTTCGTATTGTGCCAGCGTAAGATCGTGACTGCCACCCAGAACAACCACCGTTTTTCCAATATGCAGCAGTTCGCTTACCACCATTCTTAACGCCGCGTAGGTATCGGCCATCCCCGCGCCCGATTTAATATTTCCCACATCGGCAATCCTGATATCCTTATGCCAGTAATACAAAGCATAAAACTGGCTTCGAATAACATCAGGACCGGCAGAATATTTGTCGAGCCCTTCACCTCTTTGTTCACCACAGCCAACCAGCACCACATCAGCAATATCAAGGTCGGGCAGTTCTTCCTCATACAATTCAATACTGCTACCGATCTGCCCTTCGAGATAACCTTCATCGTGCGATAAATGATACCGGTTAACCGGATTTAAAAAATCAGTGATGTTCAGCACGTCACCCATAGCAATGATTTTTACAAACCTACTGGTTCTATAGCAAAAATCAGAGCAAAAACTACTAACATGATGTGAAAAACCGGGCGGGCCCGTCTTAATGGTGCTCAGCCCCGCTTGAATGATTCAGTCGGGCAGGCGGGAGGGCCTTAGTAATACACTTAGTGATAAATGCAGCCGGTACTGCATTTAAGCTTTAACGGCCGCTTTCTCCCGTGGCCACGAGCGCTTCCAGAATACGCATACCTGCGTCCTTTTGCGTATCACCCGATACGGGTATTCCGCCATTTTCAAACAGATACCTGCTCCACTCCAGGGCTTTGCGCAGGTGAGGATACAATGTGATCTGCTGATCTATCCATTCAACAGCTTTGGCTCGCCCTTCTTTCTTTTCAATTGCCCATGCCGATACCAGTGCGTTGGAAGGAATAAAATTACTTACCGTATTATCAATGCGGGGAGTAAATTGTAAAATGCTTTCCAGCAAAACATTATTGCCTTTCTTTTTCATTTGCCGGTTACATGCATATTCCATCCAGTCTTCTAAGCGGCTGTCTATTTCATCATCATAAGGTTTTCCTACACCCAGGTTTTGTGGCCATAAACGCGACTGGCTGATAAATGCCAATGCCTTCCGGTAATTGTTTTTTTGCATTTCCTGCAAAGCCATCATTAGTTTGGCTTCACGGTAAAGTCCCTTTCCTTCCGTAGCGCCTTCAAATGGTATGATATTAAGCTTGGCCAATACCGCATCTGCTTCCTTATACTTTTTATTCAGCATTAATGTTTTGGCATACAGCATTCCCATTATGTATTGCTCCGGGTGAGTTTTATAAAATGGCGCTACTACAGCCAAAGCTTTTTGAGGTTGCTGATGTTCATTATAATATTCTCCAAGCATTTTATAATATCGCCATTGGGTTTTGTCTAATGACAATGCTTTCTGCAGATCACGCAAACTTTGGGACGTATCGCTACCGGCAAAAATAACAGCCCGGGTTGCATAAAATGGGGCGTAGGAAGGCAGATCATCGCAGGACAGCAACAATTGTTTACACTCCGCTTCGCGATTCCTGTCTTTATATATCAATGCCAACTGGTATTTGAGGAGCCAGTCGTTTTGGTTTTTAAGCAAATGCTCCAGCACCAATGCTGTTTCTGTACGAAAGAGGAAAACCAGGTCAGGATTAATTTATGTGCAATCCGCTTTTTTTTTTTGCAGGTATGCCATCCAGAAAGCAGATTCCGCGCCCGCGGGACCCAGGGAAAACACCTTCAATGCTTCATCAGTATAACCTGCATTGTAATACCATATTGCTAATTCAGCGAAGGTTTCCGCAGGCAATTCATTTCTTACCAGGGAAGTAAATGCCTTTTTAGCTTCTTCCGTTTGCTGCCAGAGATATTTTTCGAAACGGGCGAAATGATTCAAAGGGTCATACGACAAAATGGTTTTCAATATCGTTTCCGATTTTGCAATATCCTTCCTGCTACGCAATGCAGCGGCCTGCAGCATTAACGCATCTATATTATAACGATTGAAGTCAATAGCTTTTACTGCATATACAATGGCTTTATCAAAATCTTTTTCTTTGCTGTACAACCTGCTTAGCGCTGTATAAGCAGCACTGCGGTATTCCGGCGTAAGTGAGGCGATGCTGAACCCGTCTTTCGCATCGGCTATATTACCCAACTGTGCATTAATGATACCATAATAGTAATTGGCATCGCCTGCATGGGTGTCAATGCTTAATGCCCGGGTGGCTATTTTCAGGGCTTCGGTATATCGCATGTTGCGGTACATGAGCTCAGCCATTTTTACCAGTGCGGGAAGATAATTGCTGTCTTTACTTAAAGCTTCAGTGAGTTTTTCTTCAGCGGCTCCATACATCTTCTGATCCATATACTCTTTTCCCTGCACATACAAACCATAGGCGGTATTCCAGTTGAAATTTGCAGGAGATGATACCGGCCGGCTGAGTGCTTCAAATGCCGGATCGCTATGGTACACTAATTTATTATTGCCTAAAGCAGCAATGATACCGTTTGCGTTTACACTTACCTGTAAGGAATCCGTAAATACCTGCAATGGCGCCAGGTTCAAAACCTTACTGTATATTGTTTTCCCGGCTGCTTTTATCACTAAAGTATCCTGAACAAACTGTGCTGCGGAAAAATATATTTTCAGAAAACCATTCTCATACTTTACGTTGAGGGCACCATATGCATTGGCCTTACCAATGCCATGCGTTTGCGATACGGGATACCAGTACTCCTTCCATGTATCCGTTGCATAGGGAGCAAAGGCAATATGTTTAAACGGAGTAAAACTGCTTTTCTCCGCATTTTGATTGAACAGCCTGCCCGATTGAATTTCTACATACTGCCCGTCGGTATCGGTGAGTAATTTTTCCCAGATCATACCCTGCTGCGATAATCCCCATATCCATATTTTTCTGCCGGCCTTATCGTCGTAAGTGCCATAGCGCACCATGCCGGTATTATCATCGTGCCAGTAGGCACCAAAAAAATCGGCAGGTTTTCCAATAACGTGGTATGATTTATATCCGCCAAAATTATTCTCTTCATAAAAGTTTATTTTTTTCCCGTTGGTTTCATTTACCGGCCAATTTGCATGCTCGCCATTATGTCCGATATACCCTGTACCCGGAAAAATAAATTCAAGGTTGCCTTTTGATTTAAAGCCCATGTTAATCCAATTGTAAATCCAGGAGCTCTTTAATATGATGACATAAATT
>CAMPJQ010000226.1 GCA_946886925.1 uncultured Terrimonas sp. | reverse complement strand
GGGATACCTGCATGCCCGTTTCCGTTTATGGCAGATGGAATTTCAAACCTATGCTGCGGCTGGCCGCATAAGCGAGATCGTAGGAGAGAAGGCGTTAAACTACGATAAAGGCAGGAGAAGACTGGGAATGGTATACGCCGCGGAAAATATGCTGAAAGAAATAGAAGCCAATCCCATTACCAAAGCGCAGGTAGATAACTACACAGCGGGAGTAAACGCTTACATTGCATCATTGCCCCAAAGCCGCTTGCCTGTAGAATATAAATTATTAGGATATACACCTGAAAAATGGAACAACCTTAAAACCGCACTCTTTGTAAAACAAATGGCCGAAACCTTATCCGGCTATTCGGAAGATCTGCTCATGACAAAGGCTAAAACTTTTTTTAGCGATGAAGCATTACGTATTCTTTTTCCGCAGGTAGCCGATTCACTCGAGCCCATTATACCCAAAGGCACGGTTTTTCCGCCGCCAGCGTTAACTCCTGTCGCACCCGCAGTGTCAGACTCTTTATATCTCAATAAAACTAAAGCTACCGGCACATTACAGGAAATCAAAAAGCCCAATCCTGCCAATGGCAGTAACAACTGGGCGGTAAGCGGATCGCGAACACAGAGCGGTGCCCCTATACTTTGCAATGATCCGCACCTTGATCTCTCTTTTCCATCCATCTGGTACGAAATGCAGGTAACCACGCCCACCATGAATGCTTACGGCGTAAGCTTTCCGGGTGCACCAGGCATTATTATAGGGTTCAATGACAGCATTGCTTTTGGCTTTACCAGTTCAGAAAGAGACGTAATGGATTATTATGCTATACGGTTCAAAGATGAAACCAAAACACAGTATTGGTTCGACAGTAGCTGGAAAAACAGCAGTTTGAGAATAGAAGAAATTAAAGTGAAAGGTAAGCCTGTGGTGTATGATACGGTAGCGTATTCCATCTATGGTCCTGTTGCATACGATAACAGCTATCCCCCGGCGGATGGGCCGGATAATACTGCTCTTGCCATACGCTGGAAAGCGCATGACCCTTCGAATGAATTACTAATGTGGTATTATTTGAACCGTGCCAACAATTACGAAGATTATAAAAATGCATTGCAATATTTCACCAATCCTGCGCATAATGTTGTTTTCGCATCCAAGTCCGGCGATATTGCAATCTGGCACCAGGGCGTTATGCCTGCCCGCTGGAACCGGCAGGGCTTGTATGTTATGCCTGGAGAAGACAGCAGCTACATGTGGCAGGGATTTATTCCCATGGATGAAAATCCGCATATCCTCAACCCCGAAAGAGGATTCGTGAGCAGTGCCAACCAGCGTCCGGCCGACAGTACCTATCCTTATTTTATTCCCGGTTATTACGATCTGTACAGGGGCATAGCCATCAACCGGAAATTGAATGCCATGCATGGCGTTACGACCGACGATATGATGAAACTGCAAAACGACAATTACAATGTATTTGCGGAAACCGCAAGACCGTTACTGCTCAAATATATTAAGGATAGTCTTTTGAATGAAAATGAAAGGAAATATCTTGATATTTTAAGCGGGTGGTCGCTGTACAACAATATCAACGAAAGAGGCGCTACTATTTTTAAGTTGTGGTACGATAACCTTGAGAAGCAGGTATGGGATGATGAATTTGAAAAAGCCGGCGTTACAGCACTGCGCCCTTCCGAAAAAACATTAACAGAAGCTTTGCTGCGCGATACGGCTTTTAAATACATTGACAATATCAACACGCCTGTACATGAAACCATTGCAGATGTAGTAACAAGCGCATACAAACAGGCTGCAAAAACTGCGGATTCACTCAGTGCCATCAACCAGCTAACCTGGGGCGCCAATAAAAATACATCTATCTATCATTTGCTGGGTACTGCCATGATGCCCTTTGCCCGAGCAGGCCTGCCTGTAGGCGGCGGTGCTCATATTATTAATGCCATGCAGCACAATCATGGTCCCAGTTGGCGGATGGTAGTTGAGCTAACAGGCGAAACAACGGCTTATGTTATATACCCCGGCGGTCAATCGGGTAACCCCGGCAGCCCTTATTACGATTCATTTGTGGATAAATGGGCGGCAGGCGAATATTACAAGGCATGGTTCATGAAAAGAGGTGAACAGGAAGGAGATAAACTGGTATGGAAAATGGAGTTTGGGGGAGGGTGAGAAGTGAGAGGTGAGAAAAGAGAGGTGAAAGGCGCTGATCATTAAAATAACAGACCAATATGTTGGTCAGTAATTCACCTGATCAATCATCAACTACAAATCAACAACATGAAATTTACAGTTTCCATTATACTAACCGCATTGCTTAGTTTTGTTGCCTGCCTGTACCTTCCCTGGTGGAGTATTGCTGTAGTATCTTTTTTAATTGCCATTATCATTTTTCAAAAACCATACGTGGCATTTATTGCCGGCTTTGTTTCACTCCTGTTGCTCTGGGGAGGATTGACCTGGTGGATCAGTACAGCCAATGATGATTTACTTGCCCATAAAATTTCTGTATTGGTAATAAAAGCCGACAGCCCTTTTTTGCTGATTGGATTAACGGCATTGATTGGAGCGGTAGTAGCAGCATTTGCAGCACTTAGCGGCTCATTGCTTCGCCGCTTGTTCTGAGGGTTTTGCAATTGCGTTTGGTTACAAAGCCTTATTTTCGTTAGGGTAATGTTGTTGCATGAAAAGATATTTGCTGCTTGCTGTTCTCCTTGCCGGTTTCCGTTTATTTGCGCTTGCTGTTCCTGTTACGGGAACAGTAAAAGACAGTAAAGGGAATTTCCTTCCATTTGCTTCGCTGGTTGTTAAGGGCGGTGTAATGGGAACTACCGCAAATAATGACGGTAAATATATATTGAATCTTCCTCCCGGAAACTACACGCTCCAATGTATGCACGTTGGATATAAAATGCAGGAAAAAGAAATAACCGTACAGAGGCAGGGATTGGAAGTTGATTTTATCCTTCTTTTGCAGGAACTTATATTAAAGGAAATAGTGATAGGAGATAATGCGGAAGATCCCGCCTATGAAATTATCCGGCAGGCAATAAAAAAACGATCTTTTTATAAAAACCAGGTGGATGCTTTTAAATGCGAGGTATATATCAAAGGACAACTCAGGCTTCAGGATTATCCGGAAACGATCTTTGGGCAGAAGGTTGATTTTGCTGACGGAGACACCGGTAAAAATAAAATGATCTATCTCTCCGAAACCATAGCTACATATTCTTTTCAAAAGCCGGAAAAGGAAAAAGTAGAAGTTACCTCAACAAGAGTAAGCGGCCAGGCGGATGGTTTTGGATTCGGCAGCCCGAGGTATGTAACTTTTTATGACAACAATATACAGATCAGCAACGCGCTTAATCCCCGTGGCTTCATATCTCCCATTGCTGAAAATGCCCTGAATTTTTACCACTACAGATTCATGGGCAGCTTTACCGAAAACGGGCGGCTGATCAATCACATAAAGGTTACGCCCAAACGAAGCTACGAGCCGTTGTTCAGCGGCTATATCAATATTGTTGAGGATGAATGGCGTATTCATAGTGTTGATTTGATGCTTACCAAAAAATCGCAGATGGAGCTGGCCGACACATTGCGTATTGAACACCTGTATGTGCCCGTTACCAAAGATGTATGGATGATTCACAGCCAGGTAGTGTACCCCGCAGTTAAAATGTTTGGTTTTGATGCCAAAGGCAGTTTCGTTACTGTTTATTCGGATTACACACTTGATCCTGAATTTGATAAAAATTTTTTCAACAATGTTATTCTGAAATACGACACAGGATCCAATAAAAAGCCCCGTGCTTACTGGGATACCGTTCGGCCGGTACCACTTTTGGACGATGAAATAATGGATTACCTGAAAAAAGACAGTCTCGAAATCGTACGGCGCGATCCTAAATACCTTGATTCTATTGACAGGAGAAAAAACAGGTTTACCCCCCTGGGTATTTTGGTTTTCGGACAAACATTCAACAGGCAAAGTAAAAAATCATCGTTCAGCTATCCGCCATTAATTGAAATAACGAATTTCAATACGGTGGAAGGATTTAATATCAATTTTGGCCCAACCTATTCCAGGAATTTTACAGAGAACCGGTCTGTTTCCATTACGCCCACAGCACGCTATGGATTTACCAACCATCACTTTAATGCTGATATGGCCACCCGGTATACTTTCGGAAAAGGACGTATCAATTCGATTGAGCTTGCAGGTGGTAAAAAGATATTCCAGATCAATAATACCAATCCTGTACGACCCATTGTAAATACATACAACACACTTTTATTTGGAAGCAATTATTTGAAAATTTATGAAGCGGGATTTGCAGAGATCGTATTTACAAGAGGAGTGGGAGAGGGTACTACCATTAAGGCGAATATCAGTTACCAGGACAGGATTCCACTGTCGAATACCGATGACACATTTTGGGGCAAAGCCAAAAACCTCAGCAGGCGAACGCCCAATTACCCTGTAGAACTGGTTTCGGAAAATTTTCACCGGCACCAGGCTTTGTTTGCGGCATTTACCGTTAGTTACCGGCCCGGCACTAAGTATATACAATTGCCCGAACGTAAAATTAACCTGGGTTCCAAATACCCGATGTTCACTATAAGCTATGCCAAAGGAATAAATGGTGTGCTGGGCAGCGATGTGGATTACGACCGCTGGAAATTTTCTGTAAAAGATGATATTAATGTAAGACTGGCCGGTATGTTTGATTATAATATTTCAGTAGGTGGTTTTTTCAATAACCGCAGGCTGGAGATACCCGATTACCAGCACTTCAATGGCAACCAAATGCTTGTTGCTACTGAATACCTGAATAGCTTTCAATTGGCGCCATACTATGCCCGTTCTACCACCGAAAGATTGTACGCTACTTTAAATGTGGAACATCATTTTAATGGGTTTTTAACCAATAAAATTCCTTTTATTAAAAAGCTCAACCTGCATCTTGTTGGGGGAGCCAACGCTTTTTTGGTGAACAAGGACAATTATTATTATGAGGCATTTGGCGGTATAGAAAACATTCTTAAAATCATCAGGGTTGATTATATATGGGGTTTTGGCAACCAGGGATTCCAGCGTTCCGGAATTCGAATTGGTTTCAGGGGAGCGCTGGGAGGGTGAAGAAAGTAGTAAGTAGTAAGTTGTAAGTGGGAAGAAGTGAGAAGAGAAAGGTGAGAGATGAGAAGCTGTAAGTGGTGAATAGTCAATAGTCAATAGTGAATGATGTCTGAAGCCAATTGACGGCTGATAGCTTATGCAGGGCGCAGGCTGCTCGGCCTTCCCTGCAACCTGTACACTGAAACCTGTACCCTGCAACCTGTACACTGAAACCTGTACCCTGAAACTCCCAAACTCTTCCTATCTTTGCGCCGTTTAAGAAATT
>CAMPJQ010000225.1 GCA_946886925.1 uncultured Terrimonas sp. | reverse complement strand
AATTTTATTAATCAAATCAAAAACACATCAAAATGAAAGTTAACAAAAAAAACAGATCAGTTATTTTTATTTCATTATCTGTTATGATAATGATGGCAATGACAACAAATGTAAATGCCCAAAAAGGGTTTAACCTAAGCGTGAAAGCCACGCCGGAATTCAGCTTCCTTCTTAATAAAGATGACAATGACAATAATCTTTATAACAGTAAAGCAACATTTAATACCAATTTCGGAATAGGCGCCGGGTATAATTTCACGAAAAATATAGGAGTGGCAATAGATGGCCTATACTCTATGCAGGGTCAAAAGTATGAGTTGAGCGGCGAGGAGTACCATCAAAAAGTAAATTATATAAAGGTACCTGTGTATTTTATATACAACAGTAACCCTGCAAAATTCATTTCATTCTCCGGAAAAATCGGACCCCAGGTGAGCTTCTTAACTACTTCAAAACTTACAAACAATGACGGAAAAGATTTGGTAGATGATACCAATGACCATTATGAAAAAGCAACATTTGGCGGAGCGGCAGAAGCTGGCATCCAATTAAGAATGGATAGAAATTTATTCTTAACCGCAGGTGTAAGATTCGATGCTGATTTAACAAATGCAGAGAACAGAGTCAATGCTTCATATCCTGCAGGAAGGGCTAAAACTTACAACATGACGAGTGGCCTGGAAGTTGGATTAAAATACAACTTTTTATAAGCATCTTTTGTATAAATGCTTATTCTTTTGACAGACGCTGTTTATAGCCTTCAAAACAAAGACCAATAAGGGGAGTTTTTAATTTCCCTTATGTCTATTTATTTACTGTTAAATATTTAAGCATGGAACTAAAGGGTAAGCCCATTTAGAAAAACACCGGAAACCTGGTTTAACAATAGGCATAAATAGTCCACTTCCTGCACTATTGATTTACCGGGGCATAGCTTTTATCAAAATTCAATTAAAATCAAAAAATGGAAATATCAATCTTATTGGGAAGTATCCGGCAGGAAAGGCAAAGCCACCGCCTGGCTTACTATCTCAAAAATCAAATAATGTCAAGAGGGGAGAACGTTAATTTGATTGATTTAAAAAATTATTCTTTGCCACTTTACGGTTCTGTGATTTCGGAAGAAGAAGTAAAAAAGGTTGAAGCAATAATCGGTATGTTGAGAAGCTCGCAGGCGATTATTATTGTAACACCAGAATACCATAGCAATATTTCTGCTGCATTAAAAAATGTTATGGAATACTGCGGAATAGATTTTGTAGGTAAGGTGACAGGAATTGCATCCACTTCCACATCGCGGTTTGGCGGAGTGCACGCTTCAAATACTCTGCAAATTACGTTGCTCAATATTGGTGGATACCTTCTCCCAAGACGACTATTGGTTCCCGAAATCCACCATGCATTTGACCAGGACAACGAACCCGTGCGGGATGAAATCAGGGAGCAGATAGAGAAATTCCTCAACGAACTATTGTCTTACACCAATTTTATGAAAAACAAAGTTTCACTAACATCTGCGTGAGCGTTTATTGTTTTGTTAATATAAATAAATGGCTATGAAAAAAGCTTCAAATTTCAAACAAACGGTACCTGTGGGTACACAGCAAGCAAACGACGAAGCCGCCGTTCGCCGGCAAATAGATGACCATGTAAAGGCCCTGTGTGTTATGAATCTTGATGATGTTATGTCGATCTATGCTCCGGGCATCGTGTCATTTGATATCGAACCTCCACTGCGATATGCTGGACTGGAGTCGAAAAGGGCAGCCTGGGCAAAGGCTTTTGCGATGCTCGTTCCGCCTCTGAACTACGAGATTCGGGATCTACATATTACTTTAAGCAGGGAGGTGGCATTTAGCTATAGCCTCAACAGAATGAATGCAAAGTTGAAGAACGGGCAACTTACTGATTTCTGGCTTCGCTGGACGGCGTGTTTTAAGAAAACTGAAGGCGCCTGGCTCATCGTACATGAACAGGTATCGGTGCCTGCAGATTTCGGGAGCGGCAGGGCGGTATCCGATCTTAGCCCTGATTGACAGAATGCTGTGAACCATATGCTGAAGCAGTAAAGTACCGGCCGTTAATAATCTTGTAAAAATAAATTCTCCCTCTTGTCCCATTTTGAAATATTCGATCATTATCAGGTATCACTAAATACATTTCAAAAAATGATGAGAAACCATCCAATTCAGAAGAGAAATAAGATTATCTCCCTGAATTGGGCCAACTCACAGTTGAAATCATCGGGCTTTAAACAAACTGCCTCTTCACCATAAAAAAATTAAAAATATGAAAAAGATTATCTTTCTATGCTTCATTGCAATCATTGCTTCAACCGGAATTTTTGCCATGCCAGGACCGGGAGCACCGGAAATGATCAAAGAAATATTTTATCATCAGTTTCCTCAAATAAAGAATCCCGTATTCTTTGATTCAGGTGATTCTTATGAGGCGTACTTTAAAAATGACAACGATGTATCCGGGAGGGTTTGCTTCAATTTAGACGGTAAAATAATAAAGACAATAAAATATTATAAGGAGAATGGGCTGGACCTTTTCATTCGTGAAAAAATAAATAAAAAATACAAAGGGAAAACAATCTTCGGCATATCAGAAATACAGTCAAGCACCGAGCATTTTTATAGCATTGTATTGCAGGACAATAAAAACTGGTTCATCGTTAAATTCAACGCAATCAGTTCAGCAGTATTTGAAAAGAAACTATGCAAAAATGACTGAAACCATTGCAGCAATTTTTGACGTTAGTGTAAATTTCCGGGCATTTCAAAAGGGAAAATAATAAACAAGGGAAGTTGTTAATCATTCTTATTCCCATTTCGTTATTACTAAATATTTAAACATTGGAACCAACTGAAATTTTGGTAGCAGCCAAAAACATTCTGGTATTCCGTTCGAATATTGATGATATATATAAAGCAGCTATCGCATGCGCCGAACTGGAAAAAATGGATGGTGTATATCGTGCTAATGTTGATTTGGAAGATTGGGAAAACATTCTCCGTTTGGAGTGTGATCCCGGAATCAATGAACAGCGTGTTCAGCAGACCATATCGCAATTGGGTTTTGAGTGTGATGAACTTTAAGAGATAACTATTATTAATAAAATTTAAATATCCACGCCCACAAATTGCGAGGTCCATCTTACACACTAAATTTACCTTACAAAATACTTTCACAAAGAATTAGAAAATAGATGACGAAAAAAATAAACTACGGCATAAATGAGGAAACAAGAGCCCACCGGGAGTTTGTGTCAAACGATAAAGAGCCGAGCTGGCAAAGCCGTTGCATTAATAGCCTGTTAAGGTTGCTTCCTATTAAACAGCAGACCGCGTCTGTTGCTGCTGTACAAGAGCGTGTTCGCAGGTTGGCATTGCGACCGGGCTCCTATAAACCAACCGGTATGGGCCGGGGCATCACGGTTACTTTGAAGAATGAAGCAGGATGGCCCGTTTATCATACGGCGCAGTCTGCAAATCCAGGGACCGGCAATTATGTTCTGTTTTTGCATGGTGGCGGCTACATCAATGAGATCGTTCGTGCTCATTGGCGCATCATCGCATTCCTTACCCGAAAGGCACATGTTCGATGTGTTGTTCCTATATATCCATTGGCACCCCAGGCAACCGCAAAGGATGTTGTTCCTGCGATGGGCAGGCTATTGCATAATATCCTGGAAAAAGCAGGATCTGCAAAAGTTACTGTGGTAGGCAATTCGGCAGGAGCCGGGTTGGGGCTGGCAGCGGCACAATGGTTGCGGGACTCCGGATACCGGCAACCAAGCAGGTTAGTGCTCATCTCGCCAGGGGTGAATGCATCGGTGAACCGGCCAGAACAGATAATAATAGCTGAGCACGATCCTCTGCTGGATATTCCAGGAACTATTGAAGGGGCACGCCTGTATGCCGGCGATTTAGATATAGCTCATCCCTATGTTAGCCCCCTGAACGGAGATTTTAGTGGTCTTGCGCCTATGATTGTGTTCTCCGGCACGCTCGATTTGCTCTATCCTGACAGTGTTGATCTTGCTGCAAAGGCGCGGGCGGCCGGGGTATCTATTGAACTCCATCTGCGAAAGGGCCAACCACACAATTATGCCGGAATGCCAACGCCGGAAGGACGTCAGGCCCGTGAAATTATACGGCAGGCGGTTTCATAAAGGCCGACGGGATCATTCCAGCAAGCACACCTTCCCGTTAGATAATCCTTGTGGTTTAGATCCCCCGTTAATAGAAGGCTTACAGGAGCTTCAGTACATGACCACAATAAAGCAGTTAAAAACAACTACGCCGTTAAATGGATTACAATATGACAAATACAAAAACAATAACGGTGAACGATACCCTTAATATATTACATCATGTGGGTGTTATTAACACGAATCTAAATACGCTGGCTGAAAAATATGAAAAACTGGGTTTTTTATTATCTCCGGTATCAATACCAAAGATAATTCTTGAACCCGGAGGATATCCCGAAGCATTAGGTATAGGGAACATACACGCAATATTTGAAAACAATTATATTGAGCTACTTGGCATTGTTGATGCCAATAGATGGAAAAATATACCTAAAGATAACCTCGGTCCTTATAATATAGACCCCCCACTTAAAAGGTATGAGGGTTTGCATGTAATGCATTTTGGCACGAATCATATCGAACTTATAAAACAAAGGTTTGGGGAGCTGGAAATATCTTGTTCGGAAATAAAACATTTCCAGAGGAATGTGCAAACTGAAGCCGGCGAGCAAACCATGAAAGCCCGCACAATAGCTTTTCTCCCGGATACAAACCCTGAGGGCCTTCTTCAAGTGGCACAAACTGACACGCCTGAATTGGTTTTTCAACCGCAGCATATGATCCATAGTAATGGAGCAATCAGACTAATAGAGCATATTTTGTGTTGTGCAAACCCTGAGCAAGTTGCAAAAAAATATGAGAAACTTTCGGGACATAGAGGCGTGAAAATTAAAAATAATTATTTTATTATTGATCTGGGTGATTCCCAAATTATAGTGTTTGCTCCTGAGTACCTTGCTGAGATAGTGCCAAATTATACCCCTCCAACAATTCCTTTTATGGTGGCATTCACCATCGAGACTTCTGATTTGCAGTTAGCAAAAAATGTTCTATTTAAAAATAGTGTTTCGTTTATGGAAAAGAATGGCAAAATTATTGTTGGTCCTAATGATGCCGGGGGATGCGCTGTAATTTTTAAATGAACTGAAAATACTATTTAAAAGATAAAATCTTTATTTAACCGGAGAATACAAAATTCAAATGCCTTTTACAAAAATTATGGTCCAAAATGGAATGACCAATGAACAAAAAAAGCATATAGCGACGGGCGTTCATAATGCCATGGTAGAAAGTTTGAAAATCCCACAGGATGATTTCTTCCAATTAATTAC
>CAMPJQ010000224.1 GCA_946886925.1 uncultured Terrimonas sp. | reverse complement strand
AGGGGCTCATAGGCGAACCTCCATATTGCAACTCATTGATGGCTTCAACAAGTTTTGTATTCAAATAATTTTTTAGAATATAGCCTGATGCTCCGGCACAAATGGAGTGAAATACCCGGTCGTCATCTTCAAATACGGTTTGCATCAATACCTGGATATGCGGAAATTCTTTTTTGATCAGCAATACGGCTTCAATGCCTGTCATGCCCGGCATTTCAATATCCATCAGCACAATATCCGGTTTACAATCTCTTATATCTTCGATGCAGTCCAGAACGTGAGAGAAAGAACCCACCACATCAAACTGATCAACCGTTTCTAAGAGAAGGCTGATGCTTTCCCGTATGTTTTTATTATCATCAAATATGGCAATGCGCAGGCTCATGTGGTATATTTATATAAAGATTCTTTTTATTTTAATCAATACCAATCCCCAAATCAGGGGATAGGGAATTTTAGCATCACGATAGTTCCCTTTCCGGGTTCGCTTTCAACAGTGCAGATGCCTTTCATTTCTTTGGCTCTCAGTTTCATGTTTTGCATGCCGTTACCTGATAATGTAGCTGCTGACTTCGCCTTTTTGGTGTCAAAGCCCTTTCCGTCATCTTTAACACACAGCATTAAATGATGTTGCTGGATATTTATATTCACCCAAAAGTTTTTGCAATCCGAATATTTCAATGCATTATTTAGTGACTCCTTAAATGTCAGATAAAAATTTTTCCGTTTGGTCATTTCCAGATGCAAATGCTGTACTTTTTTTTCATACTCAAAATGAAATGCAATTTCTTTCGAAACCAGCAGGGGTCGGGCAAAAGAATTCATTCGTTGCAAAATTGTTTCCATATTATCATTCCTGGGATTAATAGCCCATACGATATCGTTCATCTCCGAAATCATTTCACTTGAGGTTTCGCTGATCTTTTCCAAAGCTTCTTTTAGCGGATCCATTTTATCCTGATCCTTGTAAATTTTGGCTACCTGGCTGTAAATGGAAATACTGCTGAGCGTTGATCCCATATTATCATGCAGGTCCTGTGCAATTTTGTTCCGGATAGATTGTCTTTTCAGCAGTTCATTGATACGGTAACGATATACGGAATAAATTAAGAGTAATAGCAAGAGCGCAGATAAGGTATAAAACCACCATGTTTTCCAGTAAGGTGGTGTAATAAAGATTTTTACAGTAGATATTTTTTTGCTCCATATGCCTGGTTCTGTAGTAGCCCGAACTTTAAAATGATATTCCCCGGCATCAAGATTTGTATAATTGATTATATGTTGTATGCCATCTTCCACCCAGCCATTGTCTACTCCTTCCAGTTGATGCGCATACTGAACAGGGTAACCCGACTGGTAGCTGGGCGCTGCATAGTCAATTGAAAAAGAATGCTGATCATAATTTAACCTTATTTCTTTTTCAAACAGCAAATGACTGAATGAAGTGCTGAACACTTTAAAGTCAGTAAAAAATACAGTTGGCTGTGTGCCCGCATCCTGTATAGAATCCGGGTGAAAAGCGATAAAATAATTTTCACCGGCAGCATACAATTTCCCCTTTGCATCTTCATAAATATAACCTTTAACGCCTCCGGTTTTTTCAAGGTCGGGCAATTGATAAGTAGTATAGGATGTATGCAAGGGATCATATTTATGCAGGTCGCCATTGGCAATCATCCATACATTTCCATCGTCATCTGTCTGAATTCCTTCCGCCAGGTTATGCGATGGGGCAATATGCTGAAACTTTTTGGTGCGGGTATTAAAATAATGCAAACCGCCGCCATAGGTACTAATCCATAGATTCTCTTTTCTATCTTCAATAATGTCGTATATATTATTATTGCTGATGCTGGTATTATTGCCCGGAATGTTATTGTAATATTGTATGAAAGGCGAAGGATGCCTGACCCACTCGCCCAAACCTGCTTTGGTTGTAGCGATCCATATTTTGCCATTGGCTGCTTTAAAAAACCTTCGTACCAGGTTATCTTTAATGTTGAATTTTTTTATGATCTGCCTTGCGCTATCTTTTCTTGATATCCATTGCTGCAATGTAAAATCATAGTAGGCAATAAAATGTCCATATGGAGATACCAGTAAAGCAGGGTGACCTTCAATAGAATCAGTTACCATGGAAACCACTCTTGATTCAATGATCCGCTTCATCACAATATCTTTTTCTGTATTGGGGAGTGGATCAACAGTAAAATTGTGTTTATTAAGGCGGAACAACGACACATTGGTACCAATGTATAAGGTTCCGTCTGCATCACCAAAGAATTTGGTAACCGAAAGAGACTCTCCATTGTATTGTATGGGTTGATGCCGTATCGTTTCATCTGCAGCATTTTTAATGTATATACCGTTGTTGCAACCAATCAGTAAATCCCCATTTCTGTCCGTATGAAAATCATACAATGCCATTCCTGTTTTACGTGCTGCTGGTAAGAATGTTTGTGCAAATTTTTGCTGTAGCGGATCATATATACTGATACCTTTGCTGGTTCCTATCCATACAATCCCTGAACTGTCAATAAAAATACAATTCACCTGGTTGCCGGCAAGCGAACCCTCCCTGGAAGGATCATGCCGGTATTGGAAAAATTTTTCTGTTGCAGGATGAAAAAAATAAAGCCCGTTATTTTTTCCCCCGATCCAGATATGATGATGCCTGTCCTCGGCAAAAGCAAGGGGGTCATCACCCGGGAAAGACCAGGGATCATTGGTTTTAGCAAAAACATCTTCTTTCTGTTCTGTTGTATGCAGGCGATATACTATCTTATCCCATGACCCGACCCACATATGATTTTTACTGTCCCTAAAAAGGGTAGTTACGGTCATGTGAGGCAGTTTTGCATATACATTAGCATATCGCTGATCCTCTTCAGCGTGCATGATTTCAGGATCAATTTTTGTCAACCCACCCCCTTCTCCTCCGGCCCAAATTGTACCCGCTTGATCAATAGCAAGATCAAGAAAGGTTTTAGCTCTGTGGGGAACAGGTTTCTCAAAAATTTCTTTTTGTTTGTTAAACCGAAGCACACCATGCCCACTGGTTGCCAGCCATAAATTACCTGTGTTATCTTCAATTAATGCGTTTATTATATTTGACGGAATAGAGAAAGAATCAGATGCAGCATGTTTGAATTGGCGGAATTGATGTTTTGGTGCAAGATGATAATCGTATTTAGTTAAACCGCCGTCTGCCGTAGCTATCCATAACACCCCGTGTTTATCTTCCAGTAGATCCGTTATCATGTTTCCCGATATGGTTGATGTATCGGAGGGTTCGTGGCGAAATACCTGGAAACGGTAACCATCGTAACGGTTAAGACCATCATCGGTGCCGATCCAGGTAAATCCCCTTTTATCCTGAAGAATGCAATTTACTTTATTGTGCGATAAGCCATTATCGGTGTTCAGGTTCCTGAAATACAAAGTAGCAGGCTGTGCAGCGCAGAGCTGAAAGCGGGATATAAGCAGGAAGGTCAGAATAATTTTCATCAGCCTAATAAAAGTCTAAAAAAATTACGGCTTTGCTGTAAAGGGTAACAACAAATTGGAAAATGACAGGCGGGTTGAACCTGCCTTATTTGAACGAATTTACTACAAGGTCATGCCGGCCATTCTTGCAACGCTTACATGCCATATCCTTTCCGTCTTGAAATATACGCCAGGAAAAGAAAAATTGCCAGTTTTTTTGCAGGTCCATAAAATTTACCCAGCAATTTTACACCATTAAAAAATTCAACATAAAATCTCCGATGCGCTATATAATAAGAGGCGGAGGCTTGAAAAGGTAAGTGCAGGATGCCCAGGTAAAATAAACTG
Organism: uncultured Terrimonas sp.; assembly: GCA_946886925.1. The sequence goes on along the minus strand of CAMPJQ010000224.1, from coordinate 1,602 downwards.
CCTATTTTACATTTATTTCTGTAGTGTGATCTTTTAATATCCCTGGCATAACTTTTTAAACGATTGTATTCAATATGCGCCAATATCTTTTTATCATCTCCGGTATTTTTATTTTATGTAGTTGTTTTTTGTCTTGCGATCAGTCTTCAAAACCGGGAAAGCGCGATGAGAAAAAATTTTCCGAACATGTACGCAGTACAGCATTTCAAACGCCTGAACAGGAACGGGCCGGTTTTATATTGCCGGAAGGATTTGAAGTAACGCTTTTTGCTTCTGAGCCTGATATTAGTAAACCCATGAATATTGCTTTTGACGACCAGGGAAGATTATGGGTTACACAATCGTCTGAGTACCCTATGGGGGCGGGTTCCGATAGAGGTAAGGACCGCATCACTATACTGGAAGATACGGACGGAGATGGTAAAGCGGATAAATTCACGCATTTTGAAGATACCTTAAATATTCCAATTGGTATATTGCCTGTAAGCGATGGCGCAATTGCTTACAGTATTCCCAATGTATACCGCTTTACCGATACCAATAAGGATGGCAAAGCCGATGAACAAAAAGTACTATTGGGTCCCTTTGGTTTTAAAGATACGCACGGCATGGTAAATAACTTCATCCGTGGTTTCGACGGATGGGTACATTCCTCTCATGGATTTACCAATACCTCTACCATAGCCGGAGCAGATGGCGATTCCATTACAATGACATCCGGCAATACTTTTCGTTTTAAGCCGGATGGAAGCCGCGTAGAGCAAACCACATTTGGAAGGGTGAATCCCTTTGGTTATAGTTACGATGAATGGGGTTACCTGTACTCTTTAGATTGTCATAGCAAACCTATTTACCAGCTTATCCCAGGTGGCGACTATCCTCACTTTGGCAAGATAGCTCCTGCAGGAATAGGTTTTGCCCCGGAAATGACCAGCTATGAACTGGGTTCTACAGCGCTTGCCGGTTTGGATTATTATACAGGTGAACAATTTCCTGAAGCATACAGGAACAGTTTTTTTTCGGGTGATGTGGTAACCTGCGAGATTAACCGCAATACCATGACATTTAACGGATCTACGCCTATCGCTAAACGTGAGGAAGATTTTTTGGTGAGCAACGATCCCTGGTTTCGCCCGGTTGATGTAAAAACAGGGCCGGATGGCGCATTGTATATAGCCGACTTTTATAACCGCATCATAGGCCATTATGAAGTGCCTTTAAACCACCCCGGCAGAGACCGGATTAGCGGGCGGATATGGAAAATTACATACAAAGGTAATGAGGCGCATAAGGATGCAGAGGTTAAAGACTGGTCGAAAGCCAGCCTGGAAGAACTGCTTTCCGGGTTGCAGAGCACACAGTTAACTACCCGTTTTGCTATTGCCAACCGTATTGCAGATGCATGGAAAGAAAAAGCCATTGACCCTTTAAAAAAATTATTGATTGCTGCATCACCACAAAAAGTATATATACAGGCATTATGGATACTGAACCGTTTAAATGCATTACCCGGCGCACAACTTACTGAAGCGTTGCAACACCAGGACCCGGTAATAAGGGTGCATGCGTTAAGGATACTCACAGAAACGAATACACTAAGCC
>CAMPJQ010000223.1 GCA_946886925.1 uncultured Terrimonas sp. | reverse complement strand
GTTAAAAATAACCAATGCTGTGCCTTCCTCCTTCTTTGCACCTGAACCAGACCCGTTATCAGTATCGTTATAAGTAAATGCAGGATTGCGTAATAAAAACGCCTCATCATCATTTTTAATAACGGGTGGATTTGTGATCCGCTGTCTTTTCTTTGCCTGTTCGGTTGCAGGTTCTGCAACAGACCTTTTTAATGAATCTATCCGCTTCGCTAATGAATCGGGTGCAGCTTTCTTTCCGGAAGTATCAGCTATTGGTTTTTCCAGTTGCCAGGCTATCCACTGTGCATTTTTCTCAGGTACTTTATACGATTTAACCCGCGCAGTTTTCACAATTATGCCCTTACCCAGCTCCACGATAACCAATGAATCTTTAGGAAACTGATCGGGAGTTTTATTTTGTATACGGGCCTGTCTTATACTGGCATAATAAGGTTTTATTTTTAAAACGGCATACCTGCTGTCTTCTGTAATAGCAATATTGTAACCCCTGGCAATCGTTTCCCTGTATTTTGAATCAGTAGATTGTATAACAAGCGTTCCATCTCCTTCCTGAACATCAATCGTATACACAACCCATCTGCCATCATTGCTTATTTCTGTTTCACCAATGGATTGCCAGCTATCATATACCGTATGATCAAGAGGTTTTTTATTCTGCGCATTTACTTTTAAGGACAGCAGCAGTATTACAATAAAAAATACCTTTCTCATATTCTTTTATATTTTCTGATCAGTTCGCAAGATAAGATTAAACTTCTTTTATTGCCTCCCTCCGGTATAACCTCCGGGTTTGTAAAACCACTGTTAGCAATACCAGCGATAATCCATAATAAAAACCCCTACCCAAATACTCATTTTCATTATACACAATAAAGGCAAGTACAATACCATATACCGGTTCAAGATTATAACTGAGATTTACGGTAAAGGGAGATATTTTTTTCAACGCCTGAAGCGACAGGTTAAAAGCAAGCACAGTACAAAACCAACTCAATACCAGCAGCCAAAAAAAATCTCCGGCTGTAGGCAGGATAGGATCTTTTGGAAAAGAACTGATATAAAAAGGCATGCCTAAAGTTAATACAATAAGCCCGCCCGTGAGCTCATAAAAAGTAAGACTTTCCGGAGATATATGCTCCACTAATTTTTTATTGAACACGGTAAATAAGGCAGCAAATAAAGAAGAGATAATGCCCAGCAATATTCCAGCTTTATACTGTTTATCGAAATAAAAAATCAACCATATTCCCGCAATGGTCAGTGCGCCAAACAGTACTTCAATCCAATCCATTTTTTTATGCAATATCAAAGGCTCAAAAAAAGCAGAAAAAAGGCCAATAGCAGAAAAACATATTAAGGCAACAGATACATTGGCATATTTAACACTGCCGTAAAAAAATACCCAGTGCAACGCAACAACAGCGCCTGTTGCCAGTATCCGCAAATGGAGAGAAAATGTAGCTTTCTGCAAACGGCCCGTAAATAAAAAAAATATTGCCAGGGTGCATGAAGTGATAAAAAGCCGCCACCATACCAGCCACCCTTCGTTTAGCGTAATGAGCCTGCCCAGTATGCCTGTAAAGCCCGCCAGGAATATAGCTGCATGCAAAGACAATAAAGCCTTCTTCATTAAAAAATAAAATTAATGGTATAACCGGAAAGTGTACTTCTTTACCAGGCGCTATCCTGTACGGTTAAACGGCACAGGTTTTTTAACTTAATACCTCAGCACGGAGCGTTGATGCGGGAATAAAACTATTGCGTACTTTTCTGCGGTAATTTTTAAACATGCTTTGCCACTGTATCTTAAGCACTCCCAATATACCTTCCTTTACAATATTCTTATTCATTTTTGAAGTACCGAACTTGCGGTCAACAAAGGTGATGGGTATCTCAATTACCTTAAACCCCAGTTTCCAGGCTGCAAATTTCATTTCTATCTGGAAAGCATACCCGACAAAATTGATCTGATCAAAATTAATGGTTTCCAGCACTTCCTTTCTGTAGCAAATAAAACCCGCGGTAGGATCCTTAACCGGCATCCAGGTTAATATGCGTGTATACAATGCTCCACCTTTGGAAAGTACATTCCTGTAGCGGCTCCAGTTTACTGTTTTACCTCCTTTTACATACCGCGAACCCACAACAACATCGGCTTTGTGCGCACATGCCTGGTACAATCGTTCGAGGTCTTTCGGATTATGAGAAAAATCGGCATCCATTTCAAAAACATACCTGTATCCCCTGTCTATCGCCCATCTAAATCCATAAATATAGGCAGTGCCTAACCCCTGTTTACCTTCACGTACCTGCAGAAACAACTGACCGGGATATTTTTTTTGAATTTCCCGAACCAAAGCGGCAGTGCCATCAGGGGAATTATCATCAACAACCAGCACATGAAAATTCAGATCCATTCCCAGAATAGCATGAAGAATGGGCTTTATATTTTCACTTTCGTTATAAGTAGGTATTACCACCAGCTTTTCCAACAGATATCGTATTTTTTGTACTATAAAATTACTTTATACTCTTTTTTTTAAAATGATTTTACGCTTTCTTTAACAAGGTTCGGTTAAGTATTTCTGTAAGCTTTTGCTTGGTATGCATGGGAAAATCACCCTTCATCATCCAGTCGTAATACTGGGGTTCTGCTTTAAGCACTTCCGTTACAGGCTTACCCTTGTGTTTTCCGAAATTAAAGATTTCTACACCATTTTCCATAATAAAACGACGGGCGAAATCCACAATTTGTTCCTGCCCGGTAAATTTTATAATAGCTTCTACCGTTGTACCAGCCTGGGGGTATCTATGCAATTGTGATTCCAGTATTTCAAAAGTTGCCACAGCATCAGCTTCTGCACTGTGCGCATTTTCAAGATCCTTTCCACAATAAAATTTATATGCTGCACTTAATGTGCGCGGCTCCATCATATGATAAAGCTTTTGTACATCCAGCAAATGCCGATTGGTAACATCAAATTCCAGGCCTGAACGCAGGAATTCTTCTACCAGCATAGGAATGTCAAAACGATTGGAATTGTATCCGGCCAAATCACAATTGTCTAAAAACTGGCGTATTTCATTGGCTATCTGCTTAAAGGAAGGTGCGTCCCTAACCATATCATCGGTAATGCCATGTACGTCGGAAGAGGTTTTAGGGATCGGCATTTGAGGATTAACCAGTTTTCTCTTCATTACCCGGCTGCCATCTGGTTGCACTTTTACAATAGCTAATTCAACAATGCGATCAACAGCCAGGTTAATACCTGTTGTTTCCAGGTCAATAACAGCTAACGGACGGGCTAATTGTAATGGCATAGCGTGAACAATGATTATTTGATGCGGCAAAATAGCTAAAAATATAATACTATTGGCGTTCTGTTAACATAAGTCAAACAATTCAGTACCCCAAAGAAAAGGAATTTACAAAATTTGTTTATTCGGCTTAATGTTTGTTTATTTGCACGTCTGTTTACGTACACTTTGCGTATTTCCAATTCCCCCTTTGAAGAATAACATTATCTCCTACTCCTACGGGCACCATGCTTGTAAAATGTTATTGTTTTACCTAAAAACTTCAAAAATGAAAAAAGTTTTCGCTATCGTCCTGCTCGTTATTACCCTGGGGGCCACTTTTGCTTCATGCACCTCCTCAAGAGGCGGATGTAAAGCTACACAAGGAATGGTGGGTTACAATTAAGTTTTTTTGCCTCAAATATTATTTTATTAAGGTTATCATTGCGGATAACCTTTTTTATTTAGCCTCCATGCAGTTAAACAGAGGATAATAAGGACAGTTACTGAAAAACAATCAGGTCCCGCAATTATATTATCCTTACATGAGTTGTATAATATAAAAACCCCGGTTCCTTAGCCGGGGTCTTTTAATCTTCAAAAGTTTATTTTAGTTATAGTGCAATTTCAGGTCTACACGACGGTTTTTAGCACGTCCTGCAGCCGTTTTATTATCTGCAACCGGCTGATCCTGTCCAAAACCTGCGGATATAAGACGCGATGGATCAACGCCACCTTTTGTGGTTAAATAATCCACTACAGACTGGGCCCTCTGCTCGCTCAAGATCTGGTTCTTATCTGGTTTACCGGTATTATCTGTGTGTCCTTCCACATCTAATTTAAGATTGGGATCTTCATTAAGGATTTTTGCAACTTCATTTAATGATTTGAATGATTTTGATAACAGCTTAGAGCTGCCAGTAGCAAAAAATACATTTTTCGCTGCCACATCAATACGCTTTTTCACTTCCTCTTTAATTTCGGGGCAACCCTGGTTGCTGGCGGGGCCTGCAAGAGCAGGACATTTATCTTCTTCATCATTTACGCCATCACCATCCGTATCCGGAATGGGGCAACCCTGGTATTTAGCAACGCCTGCTTCGTTAGGGCATTTATCTTCTTCATCATTTATTCCATCGCTATCGGTATCGGGTATGGGACAACCATTGTATTTTTCAAGACCTTTTACTTCAGGACATTTATCATTCTTATCTTCAATGCCATCACCGTCTTTATCGGGACAGCCTTTGAACTGAGCCAATCCTGCAACATCCGGGCAAGCGTCGAGCGAATCAACGATACCATCATTGTCTGTATCGGCGGGTGGCGGAGGAGGAGGAATTACTTTTGGCTCTTTTTTCTCAAACAAAGAACCCGCAACGCCTAAGCTGTAAAACAAATGATTGGCAGTGGTGCCGGTAGTTACGGCAACACGGTATTGTGCATTAAAATTAATAAAAGCCTGGTCTAATAAATTAACCTGTACCCCCAACCCAAGTGGTACATACGCACCCCAGTAGCCGTTCCATTGTGAGCCACCAATGCCAGCAGTTAAATAAGGAGTAACCCAATATCTGTCGCTCAGCAGTTTGGCATTGATATTTGCATCCAATTCAGCAAGCAACTTATCATTGCCGCCTTCTGGCTTATCGGGCACCGGATAGTCTGTGAAAGTACCGCCTAAGCGGGCCATGAAATCAAGGTGATTGGTGAGCCCCTGAAAATAAGACAGCGCTAAACCCGGGCTCATGCGCCCTGTTTTATACCATTGTTTATCTTTTAAAACCTGGTTAAGTGAAGTGTTCTTTAAATCCTGTGCAGTTTGAAAATCGTGAAAAGTAAATGAAAAGCCAAATGCCGGTTTCTTTTTGTAAGGATTTTTTATGGCATTTTCCTGGGCAAAAGCAGTGCTGAGTATGCATACTGCCAGTAAGCTCAATAACGGTTTTCTCATAAAATGTATTTTGATTAAAAGTTATGCAAAGGTATAAGGTTGATTAATAACATTCTCAGATTATTTGCACTGTTTGTTCCACTGTTCATCGGCCTGTTATGGTTTTTTAATGACCTCAACTTTTACTTTTGTAAGCCCTTTTTTTATAAATCCTAATTTTTTTGCGGCGGCTTTTGAAAGATCAATAAGCCGCTTGTTTTTAGGA